>CADBMA010000020.1 GCA_902795665.1 uncultured Rhodospirillales bacterium | reverse complement strand
GCCAAGGCTGTGAACTGTGAGCATTTTCTCCTTGGGCGGTTATTTCTATACTTACAGGGTGTTTGTATTTTTCAACCAATTTATTGACATTGTCTCCCGAATCAGGATCTAGTACAATGCCAGAACTAATGAAATTGGCTTTTTGAAGAGCTTTCATTCCATTGGAAGATGTTTCTTCGTCAGATGTTAAGATTATGCCGAAGCGAATGTTTTTTCCAACAGTATAAAGTAATGTATCTAAGCACACGGCGACAGATGCTTTCATGTCAAATCCTCCGCGTCCGTACAGTTTATTGCCATCAATACGAGGGATAAAAAGCTTGTCATGAGCCGGAACAACATCAATATGTCCAATGGCAGCAACATCAAAATCGTATCCTTGGCAGTTGGCCAAAATCATTATCGGAGAGGCGTTTTCGAAATTTAATAAATTAATAAAAACACCTTTTTTTCCGTAGGTTTGTTTTATGAAATCAAAGACTTCGGCAATTTCTGTCTGATTGCCGGAGATGCTTTTTATTTTCATCATTGAGATAATATTATCAATAATCTTTTCCATTGCGTCGCTGTACCATTGTAATATAGGTTTTTGATAATTGTTTATTGCGCATAGAGGCAATAGCGTTGTCAATTGTGGTGTGGGCTATGGCAACATCACTGATGCAGAAAGTTGTTTGTCCGTCTTTTTTGATAATATGATCAAAATCCTGTGTGGTAGCAAATGCACTGAATCCTATACCGCGATAAAACTTTTCAGCATTGGTATTATTGGCGTTATATTCTATAATCAAGCTTTCATAGCCGTGTTTTTTTAATTCGGGGATGGTGCGGTTTAGCAGATGTGTGCCCAAACCGAGGTGCTGCATTTCCGGATCAATATATATCTGATTGACAATTAATGTTTTTTTATCAAGTTTAATGTTGCGTTCAAAATTTATTTTGCGATACCAAGCAAATTCAAACCCATCAAGCATACCTTTCTCCATATCACGGCTTTGTCCATTTATGGGGGCGGTATAATATTCCGGAATTGCCGAATAGCGAACAAAACCGCGAGGCGTGCCGTTAATATTAAGCACTGCCACAACAGATTCGTTGTCTTCGGCCATTTTCCAAAGTTTTTTTAAAAAATAGCCGCGAGAATATAACGCCATTTCTTCCGGCGACTTGTATTGTTCGGAAAGTTTGTTATATGAACGTTGGTAAGCCTCAGAAAGTGGAAGGATTTGGCTTAATTTTTTTTCCAGACGAGTGATTGATATATGCATATTTGGCCTTATGTAAATGGGGATTAAAACTGACGGGGATTATATATTTTTTGCAATATTTTGTCAAACAATTTAGATAAAATAATAGACCTTTGGGAATATTAGTGCTACATATTATGAAAAATATAGTTGAGGTAATTATGCAAATAGAAGAATTGATTGAAAATTTTGAACTTTTGGATAATTGGGAGGATAAGTATCGCTATTTAATAGATCTTGGCAGCAAGCTTGTTCCACTTGAAGATACATTTAAAACCGAATCGTGGAAAGTAGTTGGTTGCCAGTCGCAAGTATGGCTGGTTCCGGATTTGAGTGATAAGAATCATATTCTTTTTAGGGGAGATAGTGATGCAGCTATTGTCAAGGGATTGATTTTTGTGGTTTTAAGTATTTTTAATGGAAAATCTGAAAATGAGGTTAAAGATATTGCAGTAGATGATATTTTTGTTAAAATGGGATTGGAGGAACATTTGTCTCCCAGCCGTCGCAATGGATTAAATGCGATGGTGAAAAAGATAAAATTTTATGCACGAGGATAAAATATGGATATCCACGAATATCAAGCTAAACAGATTTTGAACGCACACGGCATTCGTACGCCTAAAGGTAAAATTGCATATACGGCTCTTGAGGCTAAAAATGTTGCTCGTGAAATTTCGGCCAGAGGACCTTGGGTGCTTAAGGCTCAAATACACTCAGGGGCACGAAATCAGGGACATTTTCTGGAAGAAAAGGCTGGGTGCAATGGTGGAATTCGTATTGTGCATACTTTAGAAGAAGTTTATGTTAACGCTGAAGCAATGCTGGGCTCAACATTGGTAACCTCACAAACGGGGCCGAATGGCCGATTGGTTAGCCGCATTTATGTCGAAGCCTATAATAAGGTGGTGCACAATTTTTATTTGGGGATGGCAATTGACAGAGTGTCCTCAATGATTACACTTTTGGTAGCAAGCACAAAAGATGATGATATTACAGAGATTGTGGTTAAAAATCCTGAAAAAATATTGCGGGTTCCGTTGGATATAACCGGTCCGACTTATGCTCAGAGCAGCCAGATAATATCTTTTTTAAATTTGCGAGGCAAAAGTGAAGATAGCTTTCATAATTTTGTGCGCGGGATATTTAAGGCTTTTGTTGCGGCAGATGCTTTGATGATTGAAATTAATCCGGTTGGAGTATTGAAAAATGGCGAGATGGTTGCTCTTGATGCCAAAATTACACTGGATAATCGTGCTTTGTATCGACATGAACAATATGAACATTGGCGTGATGATGATGAAATTGAGGTGCGGCAGTTAAAAGCATCGCGTTATGGTTTTGTGTATAATGAATATGATGGAAATATAGGTTGTATTGTTAATGGCGATGGCTTGGCTTTGGCAATGATGGGATTGATGGGAACAACGGCAGCTTGTACCATGAACATTAAGGGGGGGGCTGACCGAGATAAGATTGCCGCCGGTATCAAAATTATTGCAACCAATCCAAAAGTTGAAGGAATTGTAATTAATATTCTCGGCGGCTTTGTTCGATGCGACATGATTGCAGACGGAATTATTGATACGGCAGCCGAGGTGGGAATGAATATGCCGGTGGTGGTTCGTTTTGAAGGAACGAATCGAGACGAAGCCTTGAATATATTGAAGAATGCAAATTTGCCGATTGTTATAGCTGATACAATGGAAGAGGCGGTTGCAAAAATAGTACAGGCGGTGGAGGATGGTGAATAATGTCAATTTTGGCGGATAAAAACACTAAAGTTATGGTGCAAGGCATAACCGGAACACAGGCATCGTTTCATGTTGGTCGTGCAATTGAATATGGAACGAATGTAGTGTGCGGTGTTACCCCAGGAAAAGGAGGAATTATACATTTGGGAGTTCCGGTTTTTGATAATGTGAAAGAGGCGGTTAAAGAAACGGGAGCAGAAGTTTCGGTGTTGTTTGTTCCGGCAAATGCAGTAAAATCAGCTATAACCGAGGCGGTAGAAGCAGAGCTAAAACTTGTGGTTTGCATTACAGATAGTGTTCCGGTGCGGGATATGCTCGAAATACGCAATATATTGCGTGGAAGTCAAACCAAACTTATTGGCCCTAATACTCCGGGAGTGATAGTTCCAGATGAAGTTAAACTGGGGATTTTTCCTGAAAATATTCACCACCGCGGCCATATTGGAGTGGTTTCTCGTTCATCAACTTTGACTTATGAAGCTGTGTTAGAAACCAATCGTGCCGGTATGGGACAATCTGCGGTTGTCGGTTTGGGCGATGATATGATTATTGGCAGCTCTTTTGTTGATATGTTGCAACTTTTTCATGAAGACAAAGATACGCACGCTATTGTAATGGTTGGTTCACTGGGAGGACGCTTTGAAGAACAGGGAGCGGCGTGGTATGAGGCGCAAACAATGCGCAAGCCGGTTATTTGCTATATTGCCGGCAGTGATACAACTTTTTGCCGTCATGTTGGGTATGCCGGTGATATAATTACTCACGGGCGCATTACAGTTGCCGGCAAAAAGAAAATATTATCAGATGCCGGAATGATTGTTGTTGATAATATAAATCAAATTCATCAAGAACTTTTATCAATATTGACAAATGCTGAGACAATTGATTGATAATATTTTGGATATGCTGTTGCCACGCCGTTGTTTGCGATGTGGTAAGATTTTGGGTGTGGCAGGATATTTATGCGATAAATGTGCTGAAGAAATTAATTTTATTACACCGCCGTATTGCCAAAAATGCGGCAATCCGTTGCATGAAGAAAATATACGCCTGTGTGCAGGTTGCTCCGGAGGGCAAAAACGCTTCTATCGTTTGGCGCGCTCAGCTATGACTTATGATGATAGTGATAAAAATTTGATTATTGCGTTTAAGTTTTTTGACCACACTGAAAATGCCAGCCTTTTAGCAGCAATGTTGAAAGTTGCCGGAAAAGATATTTTTGATGCGGGAGTTGATTTGTTGATTCCGGTACCTCTGCATTATACCAGATTGATTAAGCGTAGATATAATCAATCATCGCTGCTGGCTGACAAGCTAAGCAAGATGGTTAATGTTCCGGTTGAAAATTTTGCATTGATACGTCACCGCAAAACTCGCCCGCAGGTAGAATTTTCAGGACGGGCGCGTGTTATTAATGTAAAAAACGCATTTAGCGTGAAGCATCCTGAGAAAATTAAAGGAAAAAGGGTTGTATTGATTGATGATGTTATGACAACCGGATCCACAATGAAAGAATCGGCACAGGCGTTACGGAAAGCCGGTGCTGTTTCAGTAGATGTTTTGACTGTGGCGCGGGTGCTTTAGCGTTGTTCAAAAAAATCTTTGCCAACGCCGCATACAGGACACACCCAATCTTCGGGGAGTTCTTCAAACGGAATGTCTCCATCGTAGACGTATCCGCATACACTGCATATCCATTGTTTATCTTCGCTCATTTTTTTTGCTCCTTTTGAGAGTTAATATATCCCCACATCGGCATAATTCAATAATGCGGCGGAGGGGTTTCTTCGTTTTGTGGTTTTATGGTGTTTTCTTGAAGAGCTTCAATCAGCATTTTATTTTGTCGTAACAGTAAATCAATGGTTTTACTTTGCTTGACAACCACTGAATTGAGCTCATCAAGCATTTTTTCCTGATTAGATAAATTAATTTCGATATCCATCAGGCGTTGTTCTAAAATTTTATCTTCCATATTTTTACAATTTGCTCTAACTTATTGTTACCACTTAATGATAAAATCAGGAAAAGAAGATGTCAATTTTAATTAAAAATATTTTACACAACAATCAAAGAGTTAATGTTTATATTGATGAGAATCGTTTTGCAGAGATTGCCTCTGGATTTGAAATTGCCGCGGATAAAGTAATTGATGGAAGTCATAAAGCAATATTGCCTGCTTTTTATAATACACACAACCATGCGGCAATGTC
>CADBMA010000019.1 GCA_902795665.1 uncultured Rhodospirillales bacterium | reverse complement strand
CATTCTTTGTTGAGCATTTGATGGACTTCATCAGCAGTTTTGTTTTGTGATTGCATGATATAAAGGGGGATAAATCCGTCAATATCTCCGCAGCGGGTTCCCATAACAATGCCGGAAGTGCCGGTAAATCCAAGAGATGTGTCAATACTTTGACCGTCTTTTATGGCAGTAATTGAGCAACCGGATCCGAGGTGGCATGAAATAATTTTGTGGGCTGAGGGCATTAATTTTTGTGCTTCGCGAGATATATAATAGTGCGACGTACCATGAAAACCATAGCGGCGGATTTTGTGTTTTAAATACTGTTCTTGCGGCAGAGCGTAGAGAAATGCTTTTTTAGGCATAGTTTGGTGAAAAGCGGTGTCAAAAGTAGCTATTTGCGGTGTTTGAGGAAGCAGTTTTTGAATTGCATCAATTCCAAGCATGAATGCTTTGCCATGCAGCGGCAAAAGCTCTTGAGCCTCGCGAATTTGGTCTATGTTGGCGGTGGTTATTAAGGTTGATTGCTTGAAAATTTCGCCACCATGACCAAGGCGATGACCGACCGCCGAAAGCTCATCAAGAGAGTTTAAGACACTATTTAGGAGTAATTTAAAAATTTCTTGCAGCGCAACCTCATGATTGGGTAAAGGCAAAGAAAATTTTTGTTTTTCTTGATTGGTTACTTGAAAAGTCAGAGTGGAGTTATCAATGCCAATGCGTTCAGCCAAGCCTTTAGCCAAAAGTTGAGATTTGTCTTTTTCAAAGGCAAATAGGCGATATTTTAGCGATGATGACCCTGAATTAAGAACCAAAATTTTTTTCATAAACATACTCCATGAAGGCTCAATTGCATAAATGGTTTGGCGTCAGCGGCGGGAGTTGAACCCACGACCCCAAGCTTAGGAGGCTTGTGCTCTATCCAACTGAGCTACGCTGACACAAACTTATTTTTTGAATTATAACGTAAATGAAAAAAAATCAATTAATTTTTGAAAAAGGGTTATTCTTCACCTTCAATCCAAGCTTTTATTCTGTTCCATCCATAAAAGAAATCGCGTCGGATATGTCTCCATAAAGCGCGATAGTTGGTTTTTCTTAAGACAACCGCAAGCCAATATCCGCCAATTGACAGTATGATTATGGTGCCGACAATTAAAATCCCCATGATAATAAAAATGGAAGAATAAAGCAAGGATAAGCAAATGGTTACAAATAGAGAATATCCGACATTTTTGATGACCAATAAAGAATATATAAATGATGCCATTAAAACACAAGGCCCCAGAGATGCAACCAAACGCAAAAATTTTTCAAAGCGCTTTATCTTTAAGATAAGCCCCCAGATTGCAGCGCCAACAAATATACTGATGAAAATCAGCAAAATAGAAAACCATGTAGACGTAATCATTTTGTTTATTCCTTCTGCAAGATACTGTAGCACGCAGAAGGGTTGTTGTCGAGTCTTTTATCTTTTAATTTTAACCGGCAATTTGTGCCAAAAATTGTTTCTGGATATTTGCCAGCTGTTCTACGGAATTCCATTCAACATATTCATTTGAAGCATGCATACCATTGCCGCTGCCGGAGTGCATTATTACAATTGATCCGCGTTCAGCAAAAGCGCGCGAATCTGTGGCTCCGCCAATATATTCAAATTCTATGTTTTTCTGCAAAATGGTTTCTGCCAACTTTTTATATTGTAATATGTAAGGATTGTTTTCATCCATAACCACCGGATGCGATGATGATATTATGCGATAAATAACACCGCTTGGCAGGCAAGATGTTAAATTTTGTTCAAGCTCAAGCAATGTTGATTTTTCGGTCAAACGAAAATCTAACAAGGCTTCGCAATGGTTGGAAATTACGTTAGCAACATCTCCGCCTTCAATTTTGGCAAAGTGCACAGTGTCTATCCAAGTGTTATCGGGTAAAGGAAGTTCTTTGGAAAAATAAGGATAATATTTGCGGATATTGCTAAGGGCTGTTAAAATTTTTTCATTGGCATCTATACCAAGCCACGGAGTAGAGCCGTGTGCTTCTTGTCCTTCCGCGATGAGTTTTACAAATACCGGATTTTTACACTTTGCGACAATTTTGGTAATATCTCCGGCAACATCAACGTCCAACACTATTTTTGAGGTGAGTTGCGGGTATGATTTTAAAAAACTATCCAGACCGAAACTGCCTTTTTCTTCATCAGAAGATAGTAATACCCCGAATTTTAGGGAAAGGTTGTTTTTAATAACATACTGCAGCGAATCGAGTCCGACCGTAGCAAAAGATTTCATGTCTAACGAGCCTCTGCCTCTAAGCAGTCCTTGTTCAAAAGAGGGAATAAACATTTTGTCATCAGCAGGTACAACATCAATATGACCAACCACCAGAACATCAAAATCATAGCCCGTACAATTGGATAAAAGCATTACCGGAGCAAGATTGTCTTTGCGATAGACTGTTTTGTGAATTTGGCTGTCAAAAAGTGTTTCAATATATTCAAAACAACGGTTTATCTCGGTGGTATTGCCCGTTTCGGTACGAAATTTTATGAGATTTTCAGTAATTGTTTTAATATCCATTTTTTTATCCTCTTTTACTTTTTGTTTAACATATTAGTCTACTATGACACTATCTGGCTATAATGCCTAACATATGATGTAATAAAAAACAATTAATGAGGAAAAAATAAATGGCAAGGTTTTGTCTGTTTTTGGTGGCGATGATTTGTTTTGCTCTTCCTGTTGCGGCGCAAGAAGATGATGGCGATAGCGGTCGCACATTGCCGCGAATGGCATCTTTTCGCTCAAATCATATTAATGCTCGTTCCGGTCCGGGATCGCGTTATCCGATAGAATGGATTTATAAACAAAAGAATGCTCCGGTTGAAATTGTTGCTGAATTTGAGCTGTGGAGAAAAATAAAAGATTGGGAAGGTTCAGAAACGTGGGTGCATAAAGCAATGTTAACCAACAAAAGGTGGATAAAGATTACAAAATCAGGTACTGCAGATGTTTTTGCAAAGCCGCAAAGCGACTCACGAGTGATTGCAAAGGCAGAAGATCAGGTTATTGGTAAAATTGAAAAATGTCCTGAACAAAAAGATTTTTGCCTGATAAAATTTTCAACAATGGAAGGATGGGTGAATCGTAAAGATTTTTATGGTGTTTACCCAGAAGAGGTAATTAATTAATAGATAGAAAGAAAACTAATGAGTACTGTTAACGAAATTCAATTTTCAGATGTTTATATTACTCCGGATCTTAGAGCATATATACCGGATAATGTTACTCCTAATGGATTGTGTTTACTTCATGCAGATGACTTTTCTAATTTTTTTGAGGCAGTCAAAGAAGCATATGATGGAAACAATCCAAGCTATTCTATTTTATATGACGGAATATATTATCGTATTGAGCGCAGTGTAACGATTTATGGTGTTCAGTATTGTGCTCGTAAAATGCCAAAAGAAGTTCCGTCTTTTTCAAGGCTTGGGTTTCCGCATGAATTGCGTAAATATCTGCTGTCATTGAGCAATGCATCAGGATTGATTTTGTGGTCAGGTCCTACCGGAGCCGGTAAAACGACAGCAATATCTTCGTTGATGAAAGAATTTCTTGTCACGGAGGGAGGATTTGCATATACAATTGAAGATCCTTCAGAAATGCCGCTTGATGGTGTTTATAAAGCAATAAACGGAAGTTTGGCATTGTGCAAACAGACGCAACCGATTAATGGAAACTGGGGTGATAGTTTAAAGTCGGCTTTGCGTTCAAAACCAAGATTTATTATGGTTGGTGAGATTCGTACTCCGGAAACAGCAAGTGAAGTGCTGCGAGCTTGTACATCGGGACACCTTGTTTTATCAAGTATTCACGCTAATAATGTTACCGATGCAATTAACTCGGTTGTAAAATATGCAACATCAACAGGCATGACGGAAGATTTGGCGTATGATCTGTTTTCGCGCGGTATGCTGGCGGTGTTGCATCAGACTCTTTCCGGAATAGGAAATAAAATGCCATCAGTTTCGTATTTGTTTGCTAATCCGGATACAACGCAGGGTGACCAAGTTCGGGCGATTATTAAGACCGGCAAGCTAAATTTGGCGACATCAATTGAAACTCAGCGCAGTCGTTTGGGCTTGGGAAAAGAGTTGTTTCCAAAGCTGCGCATTCAGGATTAACCTTTTTCGGCCTTAATTTTGTAGATGTATTCAATAACCTCGGAAGTATTCCAGTTGATGCTTCCGCGGATACGTCCTATTTCTTGACTGTTTCGGCTGATTAAAATGCTTACCGGTGAGGAAAATATTCCAAAAGCAGAGGCCACAGCTTCTCGTTCATCGACGTAAATTTCTAAATTGTCGGCTTCAAAATTGTGTAAAAATTGTTTTTGTTCGTCAAAACCGCCAATCCATTCGCTTTTAGGAGAGATCATAATTACACGGATACCGTCGTTTTTGGTTTTGGCAGCAAAACGGCTGAGGCTTTTTAATTCACGAAGGCACGGAATGCAATATCGTGACCAAAAAACAGCTATTGTGAAATTATCACGAAAATCATCTAAGGTAATTTTGTTTCCGGTACTGCCGGTTAGTTCTTTTTTTGGCAGGTCGCGAGAATATTTGTAAATATTGGCGCGTTCTGCAGCGGTGGTGCAGAATGAGCTGAATATTAATGCGGTTATCAGGACTATTTTATAACAAATTTTCATATTTTTATTAATAAATGTATTTTGTTTTTGTATTTCAACTTATTTTATTATATAACAATATTCATGAAAACATACAAGCAAAAGGTAAAAAAATATGCGGACATTAAGCAGAGTTACAGCGGCGATTTTAATGAGTGTTGTCATTATGTCTGTGGCTGGTTGCGGAAAAGTTTCAGCTCCGGCGATATATGAAAACAGCGGATATCCGCATAGCTATCCGCGCAACTAAGGAAATATCAAAAAATGAGCGAAGAAAATAGTTTTATTGATGAAATGATCCCGTATGTTGAATTTGCAGATAATGCAAATGAACGCACACCTTGTGTGTTGGTCTTGGATTGTTCCGGCTCGATGCGCGGGGAGCCGATTAAGCAATTGAACGCGGGCTTGAAAGCTTTGGAACGTGAACTTAAAGAGGATATTGATGCCAGTTCGCGGGTTCAGTTGCTGATTATAAAAGCCTTTGGTAAAGACGAAACGGAAGTTTCGGCCGATTGGATTGATGCGATGAATTTTACTGCTCCGGAAATGGTGGCCGGTGGTTTGACTCCATTGGGAAAGGCGATGGAATTGGCGCTGCAGAAAATCGAAGATCAAAAATGCCTGTATGATAGTTGTGGAATAACTTCAAAACGCCCTTGGATTTTTTTGATAAGCGATGGAGAGCCCACAGACTATGATTGGGAGAGCGTGGCCAAAAAATGTTGTATTGCACAACAAAATAAAAAAGTGGTGATTCATGCTGTGGGTACGGAAGGTGCAAATCTTGATAAATTGGCAAAATTTTCATTGATAACCCCAAAAAGATTGAGCGGCCTTAAATTTACCGAATTTTTCTTGTGGCTTAGCCGTAGCGTTTCTTGTATATCAAAAGCTGCACCGAATGCTTCTGATTATTTGGAAGATACAGGAAATTGGAATGAAGAACAGAGCTAAACATTGTGCAAAAGTGATATCTGCATGTGTTACCGGACCATTGCACAAAGTTCGCAATATGCCGTGTCAGGATTATTGCCGCTATTCTACTAAAGGTGAAAATTTTGTAGGTATAATTTCAGATGGTGCAGGTTCAGCTAAATATGGGCGTATCGGTGCCAAAATTTTATGCGATACTCTGGTTGATTTGCTGCCGAATGTGCCGTTTGGAGATATTAAGACGTCAATTATCAATTCAATAGAAGTGGCAAGAGAAAAGCTGATGTTTCATCGCCTGAATTCTCGCAACAACCACCGAGGGTTAATGTCTTTTGCGGCTACGGTGGTTGGTGTTGTTTATCATAAAAATAAAGGGATATTTTTTCATATTGGCGATGGTGCGGCTTTAGCTTTTACCGGTGGCGATTTTTCGCATTATGTTGCGTCAAAACCGGAAAACGGCATTTTTTCATGCGAAACCTATTTTTATACTATGGACGACTGGAAAGATTGCATTCGTTTTACCTCTTTTGAAAAAGCCCATACAATTATGATGATGAGCGATGGGGTTACCGGATTTTCATTTTCATCAGATTTTAACAATATCGAATCACGCTTTTTGATGCCGATAGATCGTTTTTTGAGCAAAGAAGCGATAAAATATCGGGCGTGCCGCGCGTTGAAAAACACACTTAGCACATCACAAGCGCAAAAATTAAATCCAGATGATAAAACTTTTTTGTGGGCAAGACTATGAGTGAAGAAACGATAAAAACGTATAGCGCGGTTTATAGCGATGGGACGTTTGAAAAAATAACTCTTGGTGAGCTTATTAACAAAGGGGGGGCAGCTGGCAGAATTTTTGAAGTTAAGGAACATCCTCAGCTGGTTGCAAAAATTTTTCATAGTTTATCCAAGAGCAGTACAAATCGTGAAAAACTGGAAGCGATGCTGCAAAATCGTCCGGCTTTTTCTCCGGCATTGAAAAACGGTAAAGAATTTGTAATGGATGATGGTGAAAAATATATTCAAATAGCTTGGCCGGAAGCATTATTGGAAAATGAAAGCGGCTTTTGTGTGGGATATATGATGCCGCGTGTTGATTTGAGCTTGGCTGCTTCATTAGATCATTTTATGCAGCGAGCGACGCGTCATAAGTTAAAACTTCCGGAAAATTATGATTATAGAATACGTATTGCTTGCAATTTAAGTGCAATGGTGGCGGCGTTGCATGAAAAAGGGCATTATATAGTGGATTTGAAGCCGTCAAATGTCTATGTGTACAAAGAAAGTATGCTGATATCAATGCTGGACTGTGATGGTTTTTCTATTAAAGGGGAAAAGAATCGCTATCCCGCAGAGTTTGTGAGTGAGGAATATATTTATCCGGAGGGCATGGATCAGGGGTGCGACGAGATGGGAGAAGAGCAAGATAAGTTTGCTCTGGCGGTGATTATTTTTAAGCTTTTGAATAATGGCATACACCCGTTTTCAGGCACACCGCGCAAAACAAGTTCACCAAATCTCACCATACAGGAAAGAATTGCACAGAATCACTATGCGTATGGTTCATGGGCTGATTTGTATCAAGCTCCGCACCCATATTCGATACATGATTATTTTGCAAAAGATACATTGGAATTGTTTGACCGCGCATTTGTTCGAGGGCTAAAACGCCCAACAGCGCAAGAGTGGGAAGATCATTTGCGAAAACTGATTGCAGGTCTGCGTAAATGCAAAAAAAATCATAGCCACGTTTATTTTACCTCCAAAGGTTGCGGGTTGTGTATGATGGAAGAGAAAATAAAAGCGACGCTGACAGATGTTCGCAAGCAATTTCAAACACCTAAAACTATAAGAGGGGTTACGGTTGATAATCTGTCACCGGAAAAAATTGCTAAAAATAAAAATGAGCAGATTAAAAAACTGAAAACAATTAACCAAATAAGCGCGGCTGTGATTTTTGTTTATATGTTGTTTTGGACATTTTTGTATCTGATGTTAAAACCGTTTAAGGCGTATATTGCGTTGATAGGCATAGGGGCGCAGGTAATATTGATTATAATGATAATGACTTTGATTTATCAGGGGTTGAAAAGTTTTTCATCTCGAGTACCGCTGCTCAGCTATCCGGCATTTGCAGCAACATTGTTTATATATCCTTTGATGTGTGCGGTAATATGCTTGCTGGCTCTCAATGATATTTCTTCAGCTTTTATTTTGCTTGCCAAATAAAACATATAAAAAAATAAACCCGTTCTTCTTGAAAAACATAAAATAGTTTCTATTTGGAAACTATCGGTATTTAAGGTGCCTACTTTACTAGATTGTAAAAAATAATTAGTATTTCCATACATAAGAATTGAAAGGTAAAAAAAGTGCTTAATTTAAAACCGATAGTTATTTCAGGAAAAGAAGTCTTGCCTTTGGTTGAAGGCGGAAAAGGAATTAATGGCAGTGATGGGCGCAGCTGCGGAGCTTGGGCCCGTGAGAATTGTGTTGGAACTTTTTCGGGAGTTAGTCCGGATTTTTATGACGATAAAGGCAATGTGGCAAAAGAAATGTTCTTGCGAAAAACTCGTGCGGAACGTCACAAAGAAATGATTGAAAGAGCAATTAAAGGCGGGATAGCTCAGGCTCAGGTGGCATATGATATGTCAGGAGGAAACGGTCGTATTCATATGAATATGTTGTGGGAAATGGCAGATTCGCAAGCAGTATTGGAAGGCGTGTTATCTAAGGCCAAAGGAATGATAAATGGAATTACCTGTGGAGCAGGAATGCCGTATCATTTGGGAGAATTGGCCACTAAATTCGGCATTTATTATTACCCAATTATATCATCAGCGCGTGCTTTTAATATTTTATGGAAGCGTGCTTATAATCGGTTTACCGAGTTTTTGGGCGGCGTTGTTTATGAGGATCCATGGTTGGCCGGAGGACATAACGGGTTGTCAAATGCTGAAGATCCGCTGCAGCCGGAAAAACCTTACAATCGTGTGGTAGAACTACGTCAGCAGATGAACTCATACGGGTTGGATTCGGTGCCGATTATTTTGGCGGGAGGAATTTGGAACCTTAAAGACTGGGAAGATTATATTGATAATCCTGAGATTGGCAAAATTGCTTTTCAATTTGGAACTCGTCCTATGATTACAAGGGAAAGCCCGATAAGTGAAGCTTGGAAAAAAGTTATGCTTCAGGTTAAAAAAGGTGATGTTGTTTTGCAGCGCTTCAGCCCGACAGGTTTTTTCTCGTCAGCAATTAAAAATACTTTTCTTGAAAAATTGATTGAACGTAAAAATGGTGAAGTTGCTTTCAAAAATAAACCTGATGACGAATTTTCCGAGCCATTGAAGATAAATGAACATAAGACGGTTTATATTAAATCGGCGGACAAGGAAAAAGCTTTTAATCAAATTAATTCCGGATTGACGGAAGTGCGTGAAACTCCAGATGAAACGGTTGTGTTTATGACCAAAAAAGACTGGGAAGAAATGAAAGAAGACCGCAAAAATTGTGTTGGTTGTCTGTCGCAATGTCAATTTTCAACATGGTCGTCAGCTTCTCCCAACAAGACAACAGGCAAAATTCCGGATCCGCGCACGTATTGCATTCATAAAACGTTATACGAAGTTGGGCATGGTGGAAATGTAAAGGATCATTTATTGTTTGCCGGACATCAGGTCTATCGTTTTGCTACAGATCCATTATATCGCAATGGATGTATTCCAAGTGTTAAAGAGCTTATTGAACGCATTAAAAAAGGCGAGTAGCTTTTATGGTGTATAAAACACATAGCTTAAAGATATAGCAGTGATGATTCCTGCAATATCTGCAAGCAGCGCACAAGGCAGAGCGTGACGGGTGTTACTGATTTTGACAGCCCCAAAATAAACCGCCAAAACATAAAATGTTGTTTCGGTTGAGCCTTGTACTACTGCGGAAACAAAAGCCGGAAAACTATCCACCCCGTAATGTTGCATTGTTTCAATCATCATTGCTCGTGCACCGCTTCCGGACAAAGGCTTTAAAAAAGCGGTAGGAAGCGC
The DNA here is from genome assembly GCA_902795665.1 of uncultured Rhodospirillales bacterium. GTDB lineage: Bacteria > Pseudomonadota > Alphaproteobacteria > RF32 > CAG-239 > JAFUYI01. The sequence continues at coordinate 3,728 of CADBMA010000019.1, read as the reverse complement.
CGGAACAAAATCGGTATTAATAGTGAAAAAATTGCAAATTTTTTCAATGCCGGTAATGCACAAATCCAAAACACCGGAGCTGCGAAAGAAAGCAATTGCGGTTAACATGGCAACCAAATACGGGATAATTGAAATTGCGACATTAAACCCTTCTTTGGCGCCATTTATAAATTCGTTATAAACATTTACTTTGCGGAATAGTCCGATGGTTATAAAAATTAGGAGTGTTAAGATTAAGATAAAATTTCCACCGCATGAAATTAATAATTCGCGCAAGTGGGCGCTGCCAAAACAAAAAGATGCAGTTATTAATGAGATGATTGCAACTAAGATGGCGGCATATAACATAATAACCCGATTGAGAATATTTAGTTTTTGCATCATAGCAACGCTTATAAAACCGACGAGTGTGGAAACCGCGGTGGCGCATAATATAGGAAAAAACACCTGAGCCGGATTGGTGCTTCCAAGTTCGCTGCGATACATTAAAATGGTTATTGGAAGTAAAGTTACGGAAGAAGAATTAATCACCATAAATAAAATCTGTGCGTTTGAGGCTTGATCCGGAGTATGGTTTTCCTTTTGGAGCTGTTCCATAGCCTTAATTCCCATCGGAGTTGCGGCGTTATCCAGTCCCAAAATATTGGCTGCAATATTCATTATAATTGAGCCGAATGCCGGTGAGTTTTCCGAAACATCGGGCATTATTTTGCGGAATAAGGGTTTCAATGCGTTGGATAGAATTTCAGTAATGCCTGATTTTTCAGCAATTTTGAGCATTCCGAGCCAGAAACAGAGGATTCCTGTAAGATTGATTGAAATTGAAAAAGCCGATTTGGCAGATGCAAAAATATCCTCGCTTAAGGCAGCCCAAATTTCCGGATTTCCGGAGAAGTTTTGCCATAAAGCGCCGCCAAAACCGGCGATAAAGAAAAATGCCCAAATATAATTCAACATGTTTAAATTCCTATTTTGGTTCTAAAAATCCGGATGATTGCATTTCATAAAATCCGTAATAAGCCCCTTTCTGTTTCAGTAGAGATTTGTGGCTTCCGGATTCGATAATTTTTCCGTTATCCATGACGACAATTTTATCCATTTCTTTTAATGTGGACAAGCGATGAGCGATAGCAATGACAGTTTTGTTTTTCATTAGTTTTTTCAGAGAATCTTGGATATATTTTTCGCTCTCGCTATCCAGAGCCGAGGTGGCTTCATCAAGAATTAAAATCGGCGCTTCTTTCAGTAGAGCGCGAGCAATGGCAATACGTTGGCGTTCACCACCGGAAAGCATTACACCTCGTTCTCCAACTTTGGTTTGATAACCTGAAGGCAAGTTAAGTATAAAGTCATGAATATGAGCTTTGCGCGCGGCTTCATAAATTTCTTCATCTGTGGCGTTAGGCTTTCCATAGCGGATATTTTCCATAATTGTACGATTGAATAGGCTTGGGTCTTGCGGAATAAAAGCAATATTGCGGCGCAGACTGTCTTGGGTGACTTTTGCAATATTTTGCCCATCAATCAAAATTTTGCCGCGATTTATGTCATAATAACGCGATAGCAAGCGAACCAGAGTTGATTTTCCGGAACCAGAATGTCCGACCAGTCCGATTTTTTCACCGGCTTTGATGGACAGATTAAAATCTTTGAATAGCTTTTTGGAGCCTTTATAGCGATAGTTAACATTTTGGAAATTGATGCTTCCAGATTGGACGTTAAGAGGAACGGCGTTTTTTGCGTCGTTTACTTCACAGGGTCTGGATAGCAATGCCAATCCATCGCGCAGATTGCCATAAATTTTGAAAAAGTGCATAAAATTCATGGTTAACATTCCAAAAGAGTTGTTCAATATGGCGATTAGTGATTGAATCAGCACAAAGTCAGCGACATTTATTTTTCCGTTATACCAGTACCAAATCGGCAATATATAAAAAATAATATGGATAATGGCGCGTAATAAATTCTGCCAGAAAAATATTTTACCAAAAGTTTGGGTTTCTTTGCGGTCGGCGCGAGAGGCAATTCGCATATATTTGAAATAATATTTCCGCTCAAAGTGATAATTGCTAAAATTTTTTACAGTGCCGGCATTAGTGATGCTGTCAACCAAAATGCCATTGGCTTCGGACATGGTTTGTGAGCGTTTTTGTGAAACAGGAACCATTTTTAAGGAAAGCCAATATACTGCATAAATTAGTGCAATATTGAGCGCAAATAGTATCAATGCTAAATGAATGTTGATGCGAAAGATAAAGAAAAATGTCAAAAGCATAGCAATCAAGGGGGAGAAAAATCCCCACATTAAATTGTAGAAAATGGGATAAATGCCATCAATTATGGTTTTTACTTTACCGGAAATATTGCCGGCCATTTCCTCAGCAAAAAAAGCGGTTGAGTGCTGGTGTACATAAGCAAAAAGATCTTTAGAAACAAAGACCAAGCAATTGGGCATAAATCGAGCTTCAACAAAAACCATAATATTCTGGATTAAACTTCTACCCAGTAATGCTAATGATGCCCATATTGCAGCGGTGATAGCTAAGGATAATTGTTTTTCAGGCTCTGAGGGGGCAGAAATGATTTCAACAATTTGGGCGGCAAAATATAGGGATAAGCGCACAAAAAATTCGCTGCTTATGATGGCAACAACAATTGCGGAAAAAAGGATTTTTTGTCTGGTTAAATAGTGCCACAAAAATTTCCATACAGATGTTGGAATTTGTTTTACTTCCATTGCCGTTTCCTTTGTTTTAGTTTGGTTAATTTGTCGCTGACGACAGAAGTATCGCGTCCGGTCTTAGCCAGACGTTCATACATTCTTTCAATTTCTTTTTCCAAATAAGCTTGCTCAATTTCTTCGTTGAGTTCTTGTTTTTTATTATCGTCATTGCCTTCGCGTATAGCATCCATTTCAGCAATAATATCTTCGACATGGACGGATTTATCCGTTTTTTTCTTTAAAAAATAAGGCAGTTCGTAAATAAGCTGGCGCGTATTTCCATAGGCAATATGCGAATCCTGACTGTTGTCGTAGCGCTGTTTCAGCAAGCGGAAAACAACCTCCATTTCTTGCGAATTATCAACGACGATAAAAGGCAGAGGATTAGCAAATCCTGTTGCAGCAATTTGTTTTAGGTATTCTAAGAGATGATAAAAAAAGCCGTCGATGTTATATAATATAAAGGGCTTGATGTCTAAAAAACCATCTTGCATGGCAACGCAATCATAAGCAAGCTCATCAAGAGTTCCCACACCTCCGGGGGTAAAAACCACAAAGTCGGCATTTAATAATTTTTGTTTGCGTTCTTCAAGTGTTTTGGCCAAGATTATTTCATCAATTTGGCTAATCAGGCTATCATCTTGCGGGTAAAGGCAAAAATAGTCGTTGGTGGTGATGGCATTGATAGGGCTTTTGCTGCCGTCAGTATCACCATAAAGTTTATTCCATTCATCAACCACACCGCGGGCAACTGCCCCCATGATACCAGAGTTGGAAAGTCCAAAATCAAGTTTGAGATTCATTTTGACAATTTGCCGTCCGAGGTTATAAGCCTCATCTACGTATATTTCATCGTTGCCGGAACGGGCTCCTCCGGCAACAAAAACCCGCAGTCCTTCGTGTGAATTGATTTTGGCAAAATCGGTGTTTATAGAAACTTTTTTTCTTGCGTTCATGGTTAAATCTCCTTAATGTCACCTTGATTTTGCTCTTCGTAAAATTGTTT
>CADBMA010000018.1 GCA_902795665.1 uncultured Rhodospirillales bacterium | reverse complement strand
TCCTATCTCAAAGTTTTCAATTTGCGGATAATATTGCGGGTCAGATATATGCCGCCGATAAGCAGCAAACCGCTTACAATCATTCCGATGCCGGTTGTAATCAGGCTTCCAAACAAACGAAAATAAATAAACATAAATTCAACATAAAGCATAACTATATTAAAATTGACCTGTCGCGGACGATTAAATTTTTCGCCGACTATTGCTAAAGTTATGAAAAAAATGGTGACTATGGCATAAATATTTATGAACATTATCGTCTTGTTTGTCTCATATCCCAAAAACATAAAGACGATTACGGTATAGTACATAAATATATAGGCATATAAACGTGCGACATCAAAAATTGGATATTTGCGATCAGTCAAATAATTGCACATTGTAAAAAAGATTGCCAAAACTGCCAGATGAAACAAAATCGTCAATAATGCCGCTTCGGGGTATCTATCCCAAAACCACCACCTAAAAATTGCCTCAAGCAATTTCCAAAATGATGCTATATTTGCAATGCTGCCAATTGCCAGCGGCAACCATAAAAATGGCAAAATTTTGCGTTTACTGATAATCAGCAAGGGCAGGGTGATTATGCTCCACAAAATTCCGGCTGAAGTGAGTGAGCCGTTAGTTTGAAAAACTTGCCCAATCAAGCCGATACCGGCACCGGTTAACATAAAAATTGCAACAATTCCGGATTCAAACCAAATATTTTTATTTTTTTGCGATGCTTTGAATGTTCCATAAACAACTCCACTCATCATCGTAAAATAAATGGCAATTTTTACAATTCCGGAAATAGCATCCCAGTTGGCGGCAACCAAGCTGATAATTCCAAGAGATATTAAAAATATTCCCAAACAAATAAAAGCATTAAACAGCAGCGGATTTTTGTTATTCTTTTCAAATTCTACAATTTGCTGTTTTTGAACGGCACTGATCAGTTTTTTATTTTCCCACAGCGCCAGTTTTTTTTCAAGATTCACAATTAAAATCTCCTTATACTAATATCCGGTCAGATGTTCCTTGTTTTTTTCGTATAAATCAAATGCATTTTTAATAGTTTGCCTTGCATCTTCGGCACCCAAAAAACTTTCAATTCTTACTTCTTTGTTTTCCAGTATCTTATAATCTTCAAAGAATCTTCTTAAAATTTTCAAAAAATGCGGTGGTAACTCGCCAATTGATTGATAGTGAGCAAACTCCGGATCGTCTACATGCACCGCAATAATTTTATCATCAGCTTCTCCTTGATCAATCATCTTCATCACACCGATTGGGCGCACACGCATAATAGAAAGCGGCAAAACCGATTCTTGGCACAAAACCAGTACATCAAGCGGATCATTATCATCGCAATAACTTTGCGGAATAAACCCGTAATTGGCCGGATAATGAACTGCACTGTACAAAATGCGGTCTACTTTGAGCAATCCGCTGTTTTTATCCAGTTCATATTTTGTTTGAGAGCCTTTTGGCACTTCAATGATTGCGGTAATGATATCCGGAGCATTATCTCCTCTGCTTACGCCATGCCATGGGTGTAACATTTTTTCTCCTTATTTTATCTACTATTTTCCAAAAACGGCATTTTTCAAGCGTTCCAAAGTTTTTGCAGCCAGAGGACGCGCTTTTGCAGCCCCTTCTTCCAGCAATTCTTCAACCTCACTGAAATGAGCCATATAATATTCATATTTTTCTCTTGCTTCATTTGTTTCTTCGACAATGGCATCCAGCAGCATATTTTTGATATGTCCGTAGCCGAGTTTGCCCTGTCTAAGACCGTCAGCCATTTCTTGTTGTTTTGTTTGCGAGGCTACGGCCTTATAAATTTGATATACCAAAATTTCTTCCGGATCTTTAGGTTCTTCCATCGGGCGAGAGTCGGTCTGAATAGAAAAAACCAGTTTTTTAACTTCTTTAGGGTCGGCAAATAACGGAATAACATTGTTGTAGCTTTTGCTCATTTTGCGTCCGTCCAGCCCCGGTACAATGGCAATATTTTCTTGTATGGAAAATTCAGGCAGTTTGAGCAAGGGTTTATTATAATGTGCATTAATTGCTCCGGCAATATCACGGGCAATTTCCACATGTTGCACCTGATCTTTGCCAACCGGAACAATATCAGTATCAAAAGCCAAAATGTCAGCAGCCATTAAGGTCGGGTAGGTATAAAGCCCCATATTTATCCCATCATCATCGGGCCTGCCGGCTTCGCGATTCTTATCTACACTTGCTTTATAAGCGTGTGATTTATTCATCAAACCTTTTGGTGTATATGCGTATAAAATTGTGGTAATTTCCGGAATTTCCGGTATATCGGATTGGCGATAAAAAATTGATTTATTTGCATCCAATCCGCAGGCAAGATATATACAGGCAATTTCTTTGATTCCCTGTTGCAGCACTTTCGGATCTTTTACGGCATTGATAGCATGATAATCTGCAATAAACATATTATGCTGTTTGGCTTGTTTGCCCATATTGATAGCCGGTTTTATGGCTCCGAGATAGTTTGCCAAATGCGGATGTCCGGTCGGCTTTACTCCGGTCAGAACAATCTTATCTTCTAACATTTTAAGGTCTTTCGTTAAATTTTTGTTGTAATTATTTATAAAATTGATACTCTATCTGCGTTTATAAATCAATTAAAAAAACATGGGACGTATGAAATGTTGGATATTAAGTTTATTGTTGAAAACCCACAGAAAGTAAAAGAAGGTTTTGCAAAAAAAGGAAGTGCAATCAATGTTGATGAGTTGATAAATTTATACTTGGAAGTCAATAAACTTAAGACCTCGTCTCAAGCGCTGGCTGAAGAAAAAAATCGCTTGAGCAATTCTATAAAATCCGCTTCGGCAGAAGAGCGCTCGTCCATTATTGCCAAGAGTAAAGCCATTGGCGAAGAATTTAAAATCGAACAAGAAAAATTGGCTGTTAAACAATCCAAATTAGATGAAATTATGTGGCGTGTTCCCAATTTGCCAAGCGAGAACAGTCCGGTTGGCGCCGATGACACCGATAATGTTGTTTGCCGCAAAGTTGGAGAAATTCCGCATTTTGACTTTACACCTCGCGATCACGTTGAACTGATGGAAATAAACGGCTGGAGCGAAATGGATCGCATTTCAAAAGTCTGCGGCTCGCGCACCTACGCCATCACTAATGACTTGGCTCGCCTTGAATTGGCGATTCATCTCATGGTAATGGATAAACTTGCCGACTATGGGTTTAGAGTGGTTACGGTTCCTTCCATTTCTAAGGAAAAGCCACTGTACGGACAGGGATATCTCCCCTTTGCCAAAGATGAAATTTATTATATGCCGGAGGACGACGTCTATTTATCTGGAACAGCAGAGCTGATTCTCAACTCTTTGCGTGCTGATGAGATTTTGCCTGAGAATGAACTGCCGATTCTCTATGCCGGATTTTCACCATGTTTTCGCCGCGAGGCCGGTGCCGCCGGAAAAGATACCCGCGGATTGACCAGAGTTCATCAGTTTATGAAAACAGAACAATTTGTAATTTGCAAAAATGATATTGCCGAGAGTGAAAAGTGGCATCAAAAATTATTGCAAATTTCGGAAGAAGTTTTGCAAGATTTGGAATTGCCTTATCAAGTTTTGGAGGTCTGCACCGGAGATATGGGTGCGCCGAAGTACCGCCAATATGATCTTGAGGCATGGGTTCCAAGCCAAAATTGCTATCGTGAAACTCACAGCTGCTCCAACATTACCGATTGGCAGGCACGTCGTACCAATTTGCGTTATCGTGATAATGCCGACGGCAAAGTAAAGTTTGTTCACACTTTGAACAACACCGGCATTGCCACTCCGCGCGCTCTGGTTCCGTTCTTGGAAAATCACCAACAGGCTGACGGTTCAATTAAAATCCCCGAAAAATTGCAGCCATATATGCGAGGCAAAAAAATTATCGGCGGTTGATATAATCTTTATGTGTTTTATAATAAAATCGACAAAACTAAGTTGACAAAAACAGAAAAGCAGTGTACGCTGAGCACAATTGTCAATTATTGATTTATTATGATACGTTTTAACCAAAAACTGGTTATTTTGGCATGATAAATTGAAAATTCTTAAAATATATTATAAATTTAAAAACAGGGGCGCCACCTGACCAAAACAGGCACTTTTATTTATGTCAAAACTAGAACAGTTAAGTCTAATCGGAGCCTCAGAGTTCTGTGTGAGACGCGTATTTGAGATGTTCGAGGACGGACAACAAGTCTATCCTGAAGTTCAAAAGTATGCATTTAGTGCATGCACAGATGAGAAAAAAGTAAAGCTGATAACAATCGCCATCGAAAAAGGCGTTTGGCTTCAGGAAGATCTTCTTATCTGGACGCTTTACAATGACAGCAAGTTCGAACAAAGTCCCGCCGCCGGCTCAAAAGAACAACCGGCACAATCCGCGCTGAAGCTTTTGCAGGCCTATCAGAAGGCCCACGCTTCCATGCCGTGGCCCAGGCGTTTCATCAGTCAGGCAATTAGGCAAGATGCAAAATATTTATACCACCTTGCGCCAATGGAGCTTTCTATCGAAGACCAAAAGTACATCATCAACCGTCCGGACATGATTGACTTTTTCAACGTCCTTCGCCAAAAGTATTATTTGCATTTTGACTGCCAAGTTGAAAGGCAGTTGGTTGCAATGAAAGACTTTGACAAGCTTCTATCTTATGTCGAACAGGCACAATCAATGACTGAAGAAGCGTTCACTCAGTTTCTGGATGAATGCAATCCTACCTCAACGCAAGTCGCGGAGCTGCTTGAAAAAGTCTACAATGGAAACCTGTTGCGATGCGCCAAGTTGTGCACACCATCGAGAACAAAATTGATGAGCTACCATAACGAGGATATCTATCGTATGGTGGTTGGTTCGGGTACTATTCTCGATAGAGATTCTCAAGCCTTGTTGCTTGCATCTCCAAATGCCGCACAATTGCTGAAAGTCTATGTAAATCGTA
>CADBMA010000017.1 GCA_902795665.1 uncultured Rhodospirillales bacterium | reverse complement strand
TGTTCGGCTTGTCATTTCTTCCTCCACTTTTGTCTTATCGTAACACAATAAAGCGATTTTGTCTATATTTTTTGGTTACAAAAATGTTAAATTTGTGAGCGATGATTATGCCTGACCAGCAGTTTCCATCAATAGGGGATAAAGGGCTTGTGTTGGTTCCATGCCTTTGTTTAAAACCACATTAAAGACCGGATACATTCTTTCACATTCCTTTACGGCAATCTCAAAAATTTGGGCAATTTGTTTTTCAAACAAGGGCATATGGTTGCTGCAAAAAATGGAGTGGCGGAATACCGGCATTTTTTGCGAAGTCCAATAAGAAAAATGCCCAACCCATAAATTGTCGTTAATTAAGGCCAAAAGTTCAAAAATTTTGCTCTTGTTTTCAATTTTGGTTTCAATATTCATCAAGCAAGAGATGTGGAGGCATTGCATGCTTTCTTCAAATGAGAAAAATATCAGCATATCATTCCATTTGCCGTTAATTTCGACCACGATTTCATTTGAACTGCGGCGTTCGTGGGTATAGTCACACGCGCTGAGAAAGCTCTCAACTTTGTCAATCGGGTTTTCGGGCCAGCTGATGTTTGCTGCCAAATTCATTAAATAATCCTCTCGATTTGTTATAGAATTATACATATCATTATCGAGTCGCAAATTACAATCAGCGGATTCAAGTTTTCCACCTTAATTATTTTTGAAAAAAAAATAAAAATAAAAAACCATCAAAAACAATATGTTGCCAAAGTGCGTGTTGTGGGGAAAATTTTTAATGTGGATATGTTGCGGAAAATTAATATACTCTTTACAAATTGCAACCGAATGAGGAAAAAATGATGATTGGCTTGGAATTTCCAAATATTTCACCGGTGATATTTTCAATTGGAAGCTTTGCGGTGCGTTGGTACTCAATGGCTTATCTGGTAGGCATTGTTGCGGCGTGGTTTGCAGTGCGGAAAATGGTAAAAAAATATAATCTGGAATTGACACATCAACAGATTGAAGATGCGGTATTTTTTGCAACAATCGGCATTATTGTCGGCGGTCGCTTGGGGTATGTGTTTTTTTATGGAAGAGATTTTTTTTGGCATCATCCGTGGAAAATTTTAGAACTTTGGCACGGCGGAATGTCTTTTCATGGCGGAGCTGTCGGTGCAATATTGGGATTGTTATATGCAGCATGGTCGCGAAAAGCATCTTTTTGGTTATTGACCGATTTGGCAGCGTTGTTTGCTCCAATAGGCATTTTTTTGGGGCGGATTGCAAATTTTGTGAATGATGAGCTTTGGGGACGGGTAACCGATGTTCCATGGGCAGTGCGTTTTCCAAGCGGAGGATATCTTCCGCGCCATCCTTCGCAATTGTATGAGGCTGCAGCCGAAGGATTGGGAATATTGATTGTATTGAATTTGCTATGGCTTTATAAACCGATAAGAGATAGACATGGCATTGTTTCAGCATTGTTTGTAATTTTGTATGGAATTTTTCGAATCGGGCTTGAATATTTTCGACAGCCGGATGAGCAACTAGGATTTTTATCCGGAGGTCTGACAATGGGGCAATGGTTGTCAATTCCGGTTTTGGTTTTCGGTGTTATGTTGTTGGCTTATTTTCTAATTAAGCGCGAGAAGTGATGTTTTGAGTGAATTTGTAAGTTTTTTGTAAAACGCGGTGAGCACGGATGAAAACATCGTTGACGTTTGAATCGCTGCGTTTTTTGTCGGCAACACTGCAAGAAACCGTGATTTTTAACGGGCGCTTAACTTGGGGTAAAATGAACTCAGAAGCTGCAATCTGACGGCGTATTTCATCTACACGACTGAAAGAAGAGCCCTTTTCGGCATTTGGAAAAATGATTACAAACTCATCAGGGGTGCAACGATAAAGTAATGCTTCGGGTTCTAGTGAAGTGATTTTTTTGCTAATCATCAGCATAATATCTCCAATGCCATTCTTGCGAAAGGCTTGCAATAGATGATGATAATCATCAATACAAATAATTCCCAGTCCATATTTGAGTGGAAATTTTTTTGCGTGAGTCATAAAAGTGCGCCCGTTATTTAGTCCGGTGGCGCTGTCTTTGCGGGTGAGAGTGTATATTTGCCGCGTAATTCCGCAGAAGATAATAAGCGCCGCGGTGGCGAAAAATAAGCTTAAGGCTGATGGATGGGCGGAAAAATAAAATCCGATTACAACGTTTATGGAAGCAAAAGCAGTTGATGTTCCGAGAATGTCATTTTTTATGGAAGCGTATAAAATCATTATAGAGATGACAACCCACATGAGGGATATTCCAAAAAATTGCAGTCCGCAGTCAAAAGTTGTTGAAGGACTGAAATTAATTTTTATCTGTGCGTTGCTCAAAATTTCACCTAAAGAAACACCGGCAAAGATAATAATTAAGAATTTTAGGGTATCAATTGAACGAAAAGGATGATTGGGTAAAAAATAGAAAAAGAGCATTCCGCATCCGGTTAAAAATACCAAATTTAGATATGCCGGCGTAAGATAATAAATAATTCCATGGTTGTACTTTAAAAAGTTTATCAACATATAGGCTATGGTTATGATGATGATAAAAAACAATGACTGATTGCGGTTATAATATGCCAAAAGCAATATGCTGCTGAGATTTAGGGTATAAAATGCGGTGTGTAATGTGGTTTGAAAGGCGTCGGTTAATGGCGCAAAAAGCATATAAACACATGACGCGGTCAGCAAAAATAATGCCGGTAACCACGAATTACTCATTAGCGGCAAAATTTGCCGCAAATAATAGGCGTATTTTTTTATCAAGCTCCGTTCCTTTCGGAGACTACAATAAAGTATATAAGTTTAAATTTTGTTTACGCATTTGATAATTGAACTATCGCCATAAGAATAAAAACGATATTTTTTTTCAATGGCGTGTCTATAGGCAGATTGCATCCGGTCAATTCCGGCAATGGCGCAAATCAGCATAAATAGAGTGGATTTTGGTAGATGGAAGTTGGTGATAATCATATCAATTATTTTAAATTTATATCCTGGGGTGATGAAAATTTCTGTTGATCCGGCAAAGGGATGTAAAATTCCATCTTTATCAGCTGCACTTTCTAATAAGCGCAAAGAAGTGGTGCCGACGGCAATAATTCGACGGCCTTCTTTTTTGGCACGATTAATAATTTTGCAGGCGTCAGGGGTGATTTCTCCATATTCGGCGTGCATTTTGTGATCTTTGGTGTCATCTGTTTTGACAGGCAGAAAAGTTCCTGCTCCAACATGAAGAGTTATAAAAACTTTTTCAACGCCTTTCTTATCAAGAGCCTCAAAAATGCGTTGGGTAAAGTGCAAACCGGCAGTTGGTGCCGCTACGGCTCCCTCATAATGAGCATAAATAGTTTGATAGTTTTCTTTGTCATTATATTTATCCCAAATGCCGCCAGCAGTTGGTTTGTCCCTTTTGATATAAGGTGGAAGCGGCATTAAACCATATTTTTGTAAATTTGAAGCTAAAATTTCAGCCGGACAGCAAAAACGAATTGAAACACCGTCATCACCTTTTTTTTCAATAACTTCAGCCGAAAAATCGCTTTGCTCCGGCGTTATTTCGTCGGTGTAAAACTTAACAATGTCTCCTGTATGCAAACGCTTAGAATTTTTGATGAATGCCCACCATGAAATTCCGTCAATCGGACGGTATAAGGTTACTTCAACTTTAGCTTCGCCCCTGGCACCATAAAGACGGGCTGGAATTACCTTGGTGTCATTAAAAACCAACAAATCGCCTTTTTGCAAAATATCAGGCAAGTCATAAAAATGGCGGTCGCTAATTTTATCTTCAATACTCAAATCCAAAAGTCGTGATGTGTCACGCGGATTGGCCGGTTGCGAGGCAATCAGTCCGCGTTCTAAATCAAAATCAAAAATATCCACCTGCATAGTCGTTTCCTCTTTTCTTTGCGGTCGTTATATTATATACAGTAAATATTTGCAAGAACTTAAAAAAAGGATATGAAAATGTCAAAAGTCGTTACAATGATTCCGGTGCGCATGGCATCAACCAGATTGCCCAATAAACCACTGCTGGAAATTAATGGCAAAACCTTGTTGCAGCGCGTGTATGAAAATGTAAAAAAATATGTTCCCGGCGATGTTTATGTGGCAGCCGGTGATCAAATAATTGTTGACGAATGCCGAAAATTTGGCGCAGAAGCAATTTTGACAGATCCTAAACTTCCCTCTGGAACAGACCGCATTGCCGCCGCCCTAAAAGAAATTGATCCGGAAGGTAACAAATATGATATAATCGTTAACTTTCAAGGCGACTCAATCAATGTGAATCCGGAAATTAATAATCAATTGATCGAAATTATCAAAAAAACAGATTGTGATATCGCTACCGTCGGTATGGTGTTTACAACTCAAGCAGAAGTTGAAAGCCCAAACAATGTAAAAATAGTTATGGGGTTGCGTGATGGTGAAACAGAAGGCAGATGTTTATATTTTACTCGGGCTGCCGCTCCCTACATCAGAAACCCAGAAAAATATCCCAATCATGATTTTTATCATCATCTCGGTATTTATGTTTATAAGGCATCATCTCTGCGCAAAATGATCTCTTTGCCGGTAGGAGTTTTGGAGGCTCGCGAATCGTTAGAACAATTGCGTGCGCTTGAAAACGGTATGTACATTCGAGCCAAATTGGTTAAGGAATTAAAACTAAATCAACAAGCCCCTGCAGACATTGATACGTTAGAGGAGTTGGAGGAGGCTCGCAAGTACATCAGGTAAAAGTTCATTCTATGGACACCTGATACAGAAACGGCAAGTCGAAAGTGTCCTCACGTACTATTATGTACGCTGCGGTACTTTCGCTTTTGTTTCCTATCATCTGTCTCATATAGTGAACTTTTATATTTTAGAATATGAACAAAAAGCACTGTTTTACGTTAAACAGTGCTTTAGTAGAAAATTTGGTTGAATTATGCTTTTTCTTTTAAATCAGGAGCATTTTTTACATAGTTTTCAACCATAATCGCAGCCTTTTTAGCAAGAGCAATGCAGCCGGGGCCGGCGACGCATCCGCCTTCACAGGTCATAACTTCAATCATGTTAAAATCACAGCCTTTGGTTGCGTACTGTTGTAGCAATTTTATATTTGCCTTACTCAGTCCATTGATTGCAGTTGGTTTGTATTCAGCTTTTCCTTCAACCAGCGATGCCACTGCTCCGGCTACTCCGCCGCTTACAGGAAAGCGGCGGCCTTGTGCGCAAGATATCTGGGTAAAATCTTCAGGCTCACATTCCATAACTTGAACACCACCGGCAACCAGCATTGCTCCGATTTCTTCAAAAGTTAAAACATAATCAACATTCGGATTACGTTCTGCTTCAATACGTTTGGCTAAGCAGGGGCCTACAAATACTGCTATACAGTCCGGATGCTCTTTTTTTAGCAGCTCGGCGGTATAGTACATTGGCGGCTGAGTATGTGAAACAAACTGCTTGATTTCGGGGATGTGTACTTCAGCAGCTTTGTAATATGCCGGACAGCAAGATGTGGTCATCATCTTTTCTCCGCTTGCCATTTTCTCAATAAATTCGGCTGCTTCGTTTTGGGTTGTAATATCAGCACCAACAGCTACTTCGACTACATCAGAGAATCCGATTTTTTTAAGTGCGCTGATGAGTTGATTGATTGTTCCCGGAAATTGTCCGATTACTGCCGGAGCCAACATGGCGACAACTTTTTTATCGCTGTCGTGTAAAAGTTTTAATACATTTACAATTTGGGACATTTCTACAACTGCGCCGAATGGGCACGAATGCAGGCATTTGCCGCAGAATATGCATTTATCAGGATCAATATGTTCTTTACCATGTTCATCTTTGCTGATTGCGCCTACTGGGCAGGCCTCTTCACAAGGAATCGGTATGCGGATTACGGCATGATATGGGCAAACGTCTTGGCATCGTCCACAGGCAATGCATTTTGTTTCATCAATATGAGAACGGCCGCCAATTATACTGATGGCTTGTTTGGGGCAATTGACCTGACAGGGTTGGGCAAAGCAACCACGGCAAGCGTCAGTTACCATATAGCGTGATTTTACACAGGCAGAGCAGGCATCTGTAATAACCGACAGTTTGTTATCGGCATGAGATTTTCTCTCCATGGCCATTTGCCCATATTCTTTCAGAGTGGTCAACTCATCGGTTTCGTCTTCCGGAGCAAAACCCATTCCGGCCATGCAGCGATATTTTAAGATTGCGCGGTCTTTGTATATGCAGCAACGATTAAATGGTTCTCCTTTAGGCCGCAACTCCAGCGGAATTCGGTCGGCTTCTGCAAAGCGGTTTTGTAAAAATTTCTCAACAATTTTGACCAGAATACGCGTGCGCATCTGGTTGGCATTATTTTTAGGTGTTAACATTACTTGATAGTCCCGTTTATTATTTCTCTGATTTTATTTACAACCTTTTCAAAATTGGCTTCTTCAATTAATTCGCCATTGACCTCAACAAAGGGGCCGTGGTTATATTTAGCAGCGGTATTGTGGCAATAGTTTAAACACCGAGATTCTTCTATCTCGATTTTGTCTTTTATATCGGCCGGAGGCTCAAATTCTAAAACTTGAATTTGGGAGGCTCCCATGACAAAACATGATGTGCCGCAGCAAATTTTTACTTTTATTTTATCCATCTTATAGTCCTTTGGTTATAGGTATTGAACCGAAATTTCTTTTAAGTAGCGGCTTTGCAACAGTCGAAATATTTTTTTGACAATATTGCGCCGTATTTCAAGCTCCATTGGCAGATTGGGATCTTGGTGAGCAACATTAATTTTGGTGCCGACCACAAAATCTATCTTATCGCTACCTAATAATAATCTTACAAGACGCGCTGATGCGGTATTGGAATTTTTATCAATTCCTTCTTTTAACATACGATAGACGTCTGTCAAAGTTAAAATGCCCTCTGTTACCAAATCAACGCCTTCCATTTTTGAAGCCATCGGAATTTTAGCGTCAAAACTGGTTTTGTCAATCTCACATTTAAGACATAGTTCTCGTTCGATAATGTTTGCGGTGGTGCCGCCGCAAATCGCAATTTTGCCGTCATAAGATGCAACCATCTCAGCAATTTCTTTGTCTTTATCTTCATTAAACGGTGGACCGGTTACAATCAATAATTTGCGCGGATTGCGAAAATATAAGCACATACAACTGATATCATCACCGGCTTTTTTTCCGTTTTCTTTGTTTAGGGCTTCGGCAACAATTTTTTCCGAGAGAGCAGAAGACGAAATGTAAGGATCTTTTTCTAATGTGCTTAGAACAAAGTCAATACAGCCTTGTCGTCCCCACCCCAGAGGATACTTTTTGTTGCCAATGCCCGCTTGAGTTACTCCGTCAGACATGATAATAATACGATCTTCAGGAAGGTTGTTAATTTGTGATACCAAAATTTTGCGATCTTTCCATTTGGGAGAAGAAAACTCGCGTCCTTTTATATCAAACAGACGATTGTTGCGGATGAAAATATAACGAGGATTATCCATCTCAAAAATACGAGTTTTTCCTTCAAGCTCACTATCAACAATTGAAAAGGTGGCGTAGCTTATTTTGCGAACCTGACAGATTGGTAAAGCGTCCATCATAATTTGTGAAGCACGCTGCAATTCGGTATTGTCTTCCATAAATTTCATAGCCATACGGGTTGTCATTGATGACAAGATATTGGCTTTTACACCGCTGCCCAGACCATCAGATAGGATGCCGATTATGCGCTGTTCTTCGGGTATTTTTTTGGCATAAACCGTATCGCCAAAGCAGTCTTCACCATCTTTTTGAACTTGTGATGAACCAATATCAATGAAAAGCGAGCTAGTCATCAATATCTCCTTCTTCGTCTCCGGCATAATCTCGAGCAATTGATCTTAGTAAAATTTCGGTTTCAGCCATGTGTTCGCCTAGGGTGCAGGCAATTTGCTGTACGGTGGCCAAATTTTTCTTAATAACATCGCGAGCACGGGTGGCAATTTGTTCTTTTTTCATTTCCATATTGGTTACATCTTGAATAATGCCGCCGACGATTTGTTTTTGATCAATGTTGAATACTACAACATCATACAGTTTATCGTGGAAGCGAATATGCTCTTTGCGGATATCTTGCTCTAAATCAAGCGATGCTGAAAATAAATTGGTAAAGCCTATAAAATCGCGCAAATCAGCGCCGCGAAGATCTTCTTTACTATATACATTGTTGTGTTCTTCTTCTATCCAGAATGTTTCAACAAATTTATGGTTATATTCTAAAATTCGTAATTGGTTGTTGACAATGACAATCGGCGAAGGAATGCAGCGTAATAAAGCATTGGCTTTGCGTTGGGCCTGTTGTTTCATGTTTGATACGCACATTTCCGGCTCGGCTTTACCTAACAGCATGGCACGAGCAAAGTTGCGGCAAGTGTCATAGCCGCAGCCGTTGCAATTGAGCTCATCTTCGGCATTATATTTGCCGATAGCGGCGAGGGCTTGCCGAATTTCTGTCTCACTGAAATCTTTGTCTTTTATGAAATTAGATTCAAAATTTTCATATATATTAGATTGAGGTTGGCGTTTTCCGGCTGAAACAGAAAAATCTGAATTTTTTAATATTTGCATTCTTTTGGTAATGCCAGATTGTTTGCTGGTTGTGCAAGGACCGCATACACAGCCTCCGGAGCAAGCCAGACATTCAATAAAGACAGGCTGATTGAGGTTAGAATAGTCAATATTATGCAGTTCATGTTTAAGATGTTTGATGCCGGAAATTTGCATCATATAAGTTTTGTTGGCAGCTTCTTTATAAGGTCGAAGGGTTTCAATCATGCCGCCTTCTATCGGGTAAGCGGTTCCTTCTTCGGCCTTTTGCATTACGAATTTGTCATAAACGCTGGTACGAATTTCTGACAGATTAATTCCGGCATCTCGGAATAATTGTTGGAGATCACCGAATGTCAGACTTAGGCTCAGAAGTTCAGGGTGGCGGTCAGCCTCGAGTTTTTTAGCAATGCATGGACCAACAAAAACAATTTCTATATCGTTGCCCAGTCGTTCTTTTAATAATCGGCAATGTGCTAAGAGCGGAGAAGAAAGCGGCGTTAAATATTGACTCATTTCCGGCATATATTTATTGATGTATTCTACAACAGAAGGGCAAGCAGTAGAGATAAATAAACCTCTGCTATTTTGAGTAAGAATTTTGGCAATATTGGCAGAAACTTCTTCTGCACCGACTGCGGTTTCTCCAACGCCTTTAAAGCCAAGGCGCCGGATTGCGGCAATCATTTGCTCGGGGCTAATGCCTTCAAATTCGCTTATCCACGATGGGGCCAGAGATACGTATATATCTTTGCCGGAGCTCAGTAAATGTTTGGCACGGAGTAAATCATTGCGTGGTTGTTTGGCTTTTGCAGGGCAAACTCGATAGCAAGTTCCGCAGGCAATACAGAGCTGTGGAATTATTTGGGCGCTGTTATCTTCAATTTTGATTGCTTTAACCGGACAGCGGCGTACGCATTTGTAGCAATCCTGACAATTGTTTTTGATGGTATATAAAGGATATTCGCGATCAGACATGGAAAAAACCTATTTTGGAAATTTTTGTTCAAGAATATCAAGGACTGACCCTTGATCAAGGTGGTGGAATTCTTCATCATTAATGCTTATATTGGGACCGATTGAACACTCGTTGCAACAGCGTAATCCGGTTAGCTCAACATTGGCATTAATGCCGCGTTGCTCTATGAAATTTTGAATTATTTGCAGATTTTTGGCATTTCCGCGTGCAAAACAAGAACTACCCATACAAACTTTTATAATGTGTACCATAGCCTTTCTCCGCAGTTGTTGACAGTTTTGAGTATAGCCTCGGTAACTATAAAAAACAACCATTTTTAATAAAATATTCGCTGCAAATACAAGCCATGTGCAGGCGCTGTGGGGCCGGCTGCAGCGCGATCTTTTTTCTCAATGATTGTTTTAATGTCTTCGGGGTTGAGATGTCCATCGCCAACCATTTTTAAGGTTCCGACCATGTTGCGCACTTGGTGGTGCAGAAATGAACGTGCTTCAACATAAAAAGTTATATTTTCTCCATCTTGAATAATGTCCAGCTTATCCAAGGTTTTTAACGGAGATTTGGCTTGACATTTGGCGGCTCGAAATGAAGTAAAATCGTGATGACCAAGAAGATATTGCGCGCCTTGGCGCATTTTTTCGACATTAAGAGGGACATAAACCCACCAGCTGCGATATTTATCAAGGACCAGAGGACTACGCCGATTGGTTATCCGGTATATATAAGCGCGCCCGCAAGCAGAAAAACGAGCATTAAAATCGTTGTCAACTTCTTCTACCGAAAGTACAGATACCGGAGCTTCTTGGGTGCGCAAGTGAGCATTAAGTGCTTCGCGAATTCTAAAAACATCAATTGGCGAAGATAAGTCAAAATGAGCGACTTGTCCGATAGCGTGAACGCCGGCATCGGTACGTCCGGCACCATAAACTTCAACTTTTTGTCCGCAAAAATTAAAAATAGCTTGTTCCAGAGCTTCTTGAGCGCTTGGCCCGTCAAGCTGTTTTTGCCAACCCAAGAGAGATGTGCCGTCATATTCGACAATTATTTTGTATCTTTGGCTCATTATGCAGCGGCAGATGATTTTGCGGAGTTTGATGTATCTGGTGCAGACAATCCCAGTTTGCGCTCAACTTCCCATATGACTTTCAGGGCATCATAGGCGTTTTCACCACTGATACGAGGAGTCTCTACGCCATTGATGCACTTTGTAAAGTGGGTGAGTTCGGCCAAAAGAGGTTGGTTGGTCGGAATAAACAATTGCTCAACACTGCCTTTTAATCCATAGTTCATCCATTCGGGAATTTCTTCCTGATTAACGTAGGGCATACGTCCTTGGGAGTGAACATTGATACTTTGATTGATAAAATCCATGTCAATATAATTGGTGTCGGTGGTGACGGTTAATGTGCGGACACGGGCCTGAGTAATGCGGCTGGCTGTAATGTTTGCGGTAACACCGTTTTCAAATTGCAATAAAGCTGTAATATAGTTTTTGCCATCGGCGTTATCAGGGGTTTTTACTGCAGCGGCCTGAACATCAATAACCGGAGATTTTACCAGAGATTGAATGACCTCGACATCATGAATCATCAGGTCCATAGCGACAGAAACATCGGTAATACGTCCTGAGGCTGCGGACATTCTTTGGGCGGTTAATGAGCGAATTTTTGAGGTATCAGAGAGGATTTTTGACATTTGTTCAACCGCCGGATTGAAACGTTCAATATGACCAACACATAAAACAACATTATTTTTAGCGGCAGCATCAATCAAACGGCGGCAACCCTCCGGTGAGGTGGCAAGAGGTTTTTCCATCATACAGTGAATGCCGTGATTTAAGAAAAACTCACCAACATCGGCATGGGTTACGGAAGTAGTGACAACGCTTACGGCGTCAACTTTTTTTGCTACTTCTTCCATTGTGGTGAAAGCTTTGATGCCAAAGGCTTCGGCAGCAGCTTTAGCGGCTTCGGGGAAAATATCAAAGACGCCGACTAATTCAACATCTTGCATATTTTTGTAAGTTTTAATATGGTTTTTTCCCATCATTCCGGCGCCGATGACGGCAACTTTAAGTTTTTTCATGTTTTTCCTCACTGAAATTTTATAAATATGATGCATATATATCAAAAAACAGAACAAAAATCTCTTAACATCTTGTTACATAATATTACAAAAAAAAGAGAATTCGTTGGCGAATTCTCTTTTTGGGTAATGAGCGGATTAAGCTTGAAAACATGGGATTTTTTCGGTTCCTTCATTATCAACAACGACAAAATTATACGGCTGCTTGTTAGTGCTGTGCAAAATGCCAAAATTATGATTGCCATAATTGAGTTTGACCAACCAGCTGTTGTTATCAGGGGCTCTTAAGATGATATGCGCATTTTGATATCGTGTTTTATAGGAGCCGGGAAAAACAGAGCAGACAGTTTGAGGAACGCAGCGGACGGCATGGACAATTGTGCCGATTTTTGGTGGTTGCAGAGATGTATTTGTTTTTAAAAAACCGATGTTTCCTTTGCGATCTATGACAAAAAGTTGATTGTCATATTCTGCGGCAATTGTGACTTTTTCTCCGCGTAGAAAAAGGCGCATGCGTTTGAGAATTTTTTTCATATTGTTACCGAATTATTTGTTTAATAATAAAATTTATCAGCCCAATATGTATATATTCACAAAGGGTATTTCAAGACAGCTATAAAAAATAAATTAAAAATCCCTTCTTTGGTGAAGAAAGGATTTTTAAGATTTGAAAAGATGACGAGACTAAACCATCATGGTGTCAAGCAATTCTTTGCAATATGAGCGCAGTTCCGGATTTTTCATCAAAGAAAGTTTTAAGTTTGCTTTAGCTAGCTCGGCATTTGTTCCGCAATCAAATCTGGTTACATCGCATAAAACACCGGTAAGTTTCATGCCGCGCTGAGCTGCCAAACCGGCGGCGTCGGCAAGGTTGATTTCGCCATTGGTGCCTTTTTTAACCTCAGGCAGAATATCCATAATTTCGTTTGGTAAAATATATGGCCCCATGCTGGCATAGTTGGAGGGAACATTATCGATTGACGGTTTTTCAATTTTGCCTTGAGCGCGGACAATTCTTCCGTCACGCACGGCACCGATAAGTACACCATATCGAATAACTTCTTCCTTTGGAAATTCCATAATGTTTTCAACCATGCCGCCTTCTTGTTCATAAACATCGAGTAATTGTTTGAGAACACCGGCTCCTCCATGGGTGTTGATATATACGTCATCTGGCCACATAACTATAAAATCACGATCTCCGACCAGTTCTTTGGCCATAAGAACAGCGTGTCCGTTTCCACGAGGTTCTTTTTGCTCGGCAAAGCTGAATTTCATTCCTTCCGGAATGATGCTTTCAATTGTTTTGAGCATATCAAGTTTGCCTTTTTCACGCAGATGGTTCTCAAGCCATGGATAAGGCTTATAATAGCTTTCAAAAAGATGTTTGCAAGATTGGTCACTATAAATAAAAATGATTTCCTTAATCCCGATTTCGGCGCAGGCATCAACAGCATATTGAATAATGGGAAGACTATTCAAAGTTAAAAAGCCTTTGTGCAGTACCTTGGTTGTCGGGAGGTTGCGCGTAGATAATCCTGCCACAGGCAGAATACAAACTTCAGGTTTTTTGTACATTAAAACTCTCCAATCATAACGTGTTATAATAATGCTTAATATATAACACCTAAAAAGCGATTAAACAATTTATTTTAGTATTCTTCCACCGCTTTCTATATTTTCGCCGTTTTCTACTTTGATGAGCAAAGTTGCGTCAGAGTCTGAGAAATTAATCACGGGGCTGTTTTGAAGCTTGATAGCTTCTTCAGAGCGTTTAATATCTTCAATATTGCGTTCGACAGTAACGTTTCTGCCGCCAGCGGTGACAATTTTGCCGGTGTTTTCATTAAGCTTTTGTTGCAGAGCTTCGTCCTGCAATTTTTGGTAATATGCTTTTTCTTCTGCGGTTACTATTGCGTCAAGGTGTTCTTGATAAGCTTTTATGAATTTGCGAATATCACCGATTTTGGCAGCAACATTTTTGCGGGCTGCATTAAAGTTGTCAGCATGGGTTTCGAGAGTTTTGGTATTGGTTATATTTTTGGTGAGTATATTATCCTGAGCAACTTGCTGGTTGATAGCGTTGATTTCTTCAAGCCGAGAATCAATTTCGGCTTGAATATCGGCAATTTTGTCGTCATTTTCAATGCGATATTGCGTATTGATTGCGGCAAGGCGTTCGCCGTATTTTCCGCTAATTTCGATGGTGGCTGAAGATAATGCAGGAAGTTCTTCTGAGTTTTTGACAAGCTCATTGTAGTAAGAATTAATTCGCAATTTTACGTCTTGAGATTGTGTGACATCCATTTCTTGTTTGATGCGTTTTAATAACTCATCAACCTGGTCATTTTGTTTTTTCAAAGAAGCAATGACGTCATCATCAATATCAATCATGTTGTTTTTATTTAGAATATCGCGAATGTTGTTGTTGGACTGAGCGATTGTTTTATTGATATTGCGGTAACTTTGTTTTATGTCGTTATTCTCAGTTTTGGAACTGATTGTATTAAATGTCGGAATAATGGTGTTTTGCAGATAATCGTAAGATTTTTGCGCACGTTCCTGCTGTTCATCCATTAAAGATCTGTATTTAGCGGTTTTGGCATCTTTAGCGGCCTTGGCGGCGGCTTCTTTTTTGGCTATACGAGACGCATAAACTTCAGATAGCGCAGATACATCGGTTTCTAAAGATGGGGCGCTGAGACTGCCTTCAAGGGTAAAGTTAAAGTCAGCAATATCCGGAATGCTTTTGAATTCTACTCTGTTTAGTGAGTTTATGGTCCAATTGGCAAAATTTCCTTCAGCTCCCATGTCAACAAAATAGGTATCGTTGTCAAATATGGTATTGTTGATACGATAATTTCCATTATCAGCAGAGAAAGATCCGGAAATTTTGTTGAAATAAGAATCTCCCTGTCCGAGGTTTTGTTGGATTAAAGCTCTGAGACCTTCAGAATTGCTGCGTTTTTCAAGGTCGTTTTCAATAGCATTAATGTTCCAACCTTTGATGGTTGCCTTGTCGATATTAAAGGTTCCTTTACCGGATAGAGATGTGAGTATTTCATCAATAGATGAAGCGGAAGTGTTAAAATCAACTTCTGCACTGATAATACCGTCACGAATGCCATAAGTTGTGCCAATCCATTGGTTTTTTGTAAGTTTTATGTCTTTGAAATTAATTTTTCCACTCAGTTTGTTGTGGTCAGGAATATTGAGTTCCCAATTGCCGCTGATTATACCGTCAGCCTTTTGGGCAGAAAACTGCAATACTTTGAACACTTGCTTTTTTAAGGTCATAAGCCATGATGCTTGTTGCACAGAAGTGTTGTTGAGCGAGATATTGTCAGCATTGATACTGGCCTCGATTTCAAAATTTTTGCTCCAATCATAATTTATTTTTGTTTTACTTAAATTTGGTTGTGCCAAAAAAGCAACTTTTTCATTTTGAGACCGAAAAGCGGGCTGGTCATTGCGAGCGCTTGGGTTATAGAAAAAGCGTTCAAGTTCAAATTTGTTGACATTGAGGTTGGCTTTTATGAGGTGTGTGTCTTCTTGTTTGGAGTAAAGCAGTTCGCCATTAAAGCTATTTGAGCCGATATTGGCTTTCATGTTTTTGAGGACGAATGCGTTGATGGTGCCGTTAATGTCGGATGATAAATTGAGTAGTCCGAGAGGGTAGTTGGGACGATAATCAACTGAAAAATCGTTTAAAGTTCTGACTGTGTCGTTACTCTTTAACTCAAGTTGTCCATTAAATGTGTATATGCCGTCATTTTTACTGATTTGTCCGTTGTAAGTATTGTCAATGTGGCCAAGTTTTGATGTGGTTTTAACTGCCATGCGAGACAAGCCTCCGGTTACAATGCCCTGAGATTTGAATTGTGACAAATTATTAAAATTGATGTTTGGCAGCGTGATGCCAAATTTTTCGGTAAAAGCTGTGTTATCGCGAATGTTGATTCCGTATTTTAAATTTTTAACCTGCGGTGAACTGCCAAAACCACTGATGTCTCCGCGTAGAGCAATTTGGGCGCTTGCAATTTCTTTGGCTGACAAATCTGCTATTTTAAGTATTCCATTTTTAAAAGTACCTTCTGTGGCTAACTTTTCAAAAGGAATTTTATTCCAAATTCCGGAGTTGAGGCTAAAACGGAATTGGAGGTCTAAATTTTGCAGTCCGGATAATTGTTTAAAACGATATGCTGCCTGTGTTTCTAAGTCAGATTGTGCTATTTCTTCCGGCATATCGGCAATGTAGTTGTCAAAGTTTAGGCTGTCGGTTTCAGCGATAATGAAATATTTGTTGTTGTTGCCGCGTACCATAGCAAATTTGCCATTAACTCCGGTTTTATCAATATTAAATACAAAGGGAGCAATTTTTATGGTTTTTGGGGTGCCGGCCAAATTAAATTTGGTTGATGAGCGTTTATAGACATTTTTTGATAGCGGCTGCAAATCATAACCAAGCCATTGTGCGGTTTTGGCAAATTCGGCAGTATTTGCCTCAATATCAAAATTATAGGTCATAACTTTTTCAACACTATAAAGCTCACCTTTGATTTTTATGTTGCCATCAAAAGGTAATTGTGCGGTAAAGCTTTGAATACTGAGGACGTTGTTAATAAAATCGGCGCTGATATCTAAATCGCGAATTATTTGGTCGTTGTAAGTTGTTTTAACTGATTTAAAGTCGGCGATAATATCAAAGCCAATTTCCGGAATATAGTCTTTTCCGTCATATTTATTCCAGAAATCATTTAACATTTGGATAGCCGGTTTGGGATTGAATTCGGCCATATTGAAAGCAACATCGATGCATTTGCGCTCATCTTCGCTGTCGCCAATTTTGGTTGCGTAACGCGGAATTAATATGTTGCCGGCTCCGGCACTTTCGGCATATTTTATTACCACGTTAGAAAGGGCTATTTGTTTTTTATCGCTTTTTATGGCCAGTGACATAGCCAGAGGGTGCTCATAGTCCTCAGATATGTTGACTTTCTTGAAGAGGGAGTTAACAAAGTTTATTGGATTTTTGGATTCAATGATGATATTGCCATTGATGGCATCATTGTTTAAGAGTACAGTTCCATCAAAGCGAGCATAACTTTCAGATTGGGGGTGACTGATAACTATATTTACAGAAGTTGCAAAACTGTCTGAAAATTGTCCTAAATCGAGAGCAAAACCGCCTGCGGTTCCGTCTTTTATATAGCTTCCCTCGATGCGATAAGGGCCAAAAAGGCTGCCGGCAATAACTTCTGCATTAATATCGGTGATTGTGGTTGCAAAATCATGTGTTTTGTTCGCTATATAGATTTTGGCATTTTCCAGCATTACACTATTTAACGAGACTTCAATATTTGTGAGTGCAAAATTTTGTGTTCCATTGTGATTGGATTGCCAACTAATACGCCCGTTATCGTATTGTTCAATAAAAAACTCCGGATTGATTATGGTCATTTTTTCGACATTAATTTTTCCACCGATAAGAGAGCTTATTGATAGCGAAGCAACCATTTTTTGAATTTTTGCAAGAGTAACCTGCTGTCCCTCATTGTTGCGGTTATAAACATTAATATCAGAAGCCTCTAAAGAAGGGGATGGAAAAAGAGTGAAATTTACGGCTCCTTTGAAATCAACCTCTTTTCCGGTTGCCTCAGAAAATTGCTTGGCAATTATTGCTTTATGCTGATTCCAGTCAATCATATTTAGATATACAGTGGCTCCGATGGCACCAAGAATTAAGAGAGCAATAATACCTAGAAACAATTTCTTAAACATGATCGATCCTTCTTTAGTTTGAATTGTACAAAATGAAAATAATCTTTGCTAAAAGCATAATACTATCATAGTATAGGATATATATTGATTAATAAAACGCTTAAGGTCAAGTAAATAAAATGAAAAAAAACCAACAACTTTTCAGAAAAGCCTGTGCGGCAATGCACAATGCGTATGCGCCGTATTCAAATTTTCGGGTGGGGGCGGCAATTTGGGCTGATGATGGCAATATTTATGTCGGCTGCAATGCTGAAAATATATCTTATCCCTGCGGAACCTGTGCTGAGGCAGGAGCAATTGCCGCAATGGTAGCCGGAGGCGCCAAGCGAATCGAGAGAATATTAATTGTTTCAGACGGGGAAAGTTTGATTACTCCGTGTGGGGCGTGTTTGCAGAGAATTAAAGAATTTTCTGATGACAATACTGAGATAGTATTGTCTGACGGCGAGCAAAATTTTACAGTTTTTCGTATATTTGATTTATTACCGCAAGCTTTTCAGGAGTTTTAAATGATAAATAAAAAACAATTCAAAAATCTATTATCGGGGCGTAGTCCAAAAATTGCAATTATTTTAGGTTCTGGTTTAAGCGAAATTGCTAATGCAATAGAGAATCCGTTAATTATAGATTATCATCATATTGAGGGTTTTCCTAAAAGCACGGTTAAAGGACATAAAAGCCGAATGGTTATCGGCAATTTTTCCAATAAAGAAGTATTGTGTATGCAGGGGCGCTTTCATCTTTATGAGGGACATCATCCCGGCGTGATTGCTGATGTGATTAGATCTTTGCGATATGTTGGAATTGAAGAGTTGATTATAACTAATGCCGCTGGTTCGCTTAATCCGGATATCCATCCGGGAGAGATTATGATGATAAAAGATCATATCAATTTTTCGGGACAAAACTCATTGATTGCTTTTAGTGATCAAGAAGAATTTCAGCGTTTTGTTGATATGAGTAATGCGTATGACAAAGATTTGCGGGCTGAACTTCGCGATATTGCATCTGAGATGGGTGTTTTATTGCACGAAGGGGTTTATCTCATGGTCTTGGGACCTAATTTTGATACAGCCGCAGAAGTAAAGGCTTTTCGCATTATGGGGGCTGATGCTGTTGGTATGTCTACGGTTCCTGAAGTATTGGCAGCGGTAGATTGTGGTATTAAGGTTTTGGCTTTTTCTTCAATTACCAATTTTGGTACCGGTATGCAAGAGCACCCGCTAACTCATGATGAAACTTTGTCGGTTTCATCGCAGGCAAGCAAAAACTTAACTCGCCTGATACAGGCATATTTAGCAAAGGATTAAAATATGTATGATTTTGAACTTGCCAAAGCTTTGATTGCTAATTTAGATTTAACTTCGCTTAATAAAAATGATACAGAGACGAGTGTTGCTGAGCTTTGTCATAAAGCGGTATCTCCGTGCGGAAATGTGGCAGCGGTCTGTGTTTATCCAAAATTTGTGCCTTTGGTGCAAAAACTGCTGGAGGAAAGTGATATTAAAATTGCGACAGTGGTCAACTTTCCGTTGGGTGGAGCAGATGCAACAGCGGTTGTTGAAGAGGTAAAAAAATCTGTGGCTTATGGGGCTGATGAGATTGATGCAGTGTTTCCGTATCATAGTTTTTTGCAAGGTAACCTGAAAGTTTGCCACGATTTTTTGAAGGCGGTTACTAAAGCGGCGGGGAAAAAGACACTCAAAATAATATTAGAAAGCGGCTCTTTTCCAAGTGTTAGAGTTTTGCAGGATGCTTGTCGGTTGTGCTTAGAATATAATATAAATTTTTTAAAAACTTCGACAGGTAAAACTGAAGTTTCGGCAACGATAGAAGCGGCCAACGCAATTCTTGAAACTATACATGATGCGCCTCGTAATGTCGGATTTAAGGCCAGCGGAGGAATAAAAACTTTTGAGCAGGCACGAAAATATTATATTCTGGCGCAAGAAATTATGGGTGAAGATTGGCCGTCTGCGGAACATTTTCGTATAGGAGCAAGTTCGCTTTTAGGAGATTTGTTACGCGTAAATCAAGAAGGATATTAATAATGCTACCGCAAGAAATAATCAGAAAAAAACGAGATAAACAAGAATTAAGCTTTGAAGAAATAGCAGAGTTTATTAAAGGTGTTACCAATGAAAAGGTTGCGGATTGTCAAATTGCTGCATTTACAATGGCGGTGCTTCTTAATGGAATGAGTGATGCGGAAACAACGGCGCTGACAATGAATATGAGGGATTCAGGAGATGTGTTAAGCTGGGAAGATTTAAATGGTCCGATTGTTGATAAACATTCTACCGGCGGTGTGGGAGATAAAGTAAGTCTTATGATTGCTCCTCTCTTGGCCTCTTGCGGTGTGTATGTGCCGATGATTTCCGGACGCGGATTGGGGCATACCGGCGGAACTCTGGATAAATTTGATGCAATACCAGGTTATCAAACCTGTCCGGATAACGATCTTTTTCGTAAAACAGTAAAAGAAGTTGGTTGTGCAATTATTGGGCAAACCGGCAATTTAGCCCCTGCGGATAAAAGAATTTATGCGGTGCGCGATGTCAGTGCAACAGTTGAATCTATTCCATTAATTACAGCCTCAATCCTTTCTAAAAAACTGGCAGCGGGATTGGATTGTTTGATTATGGATTTGAAATGTGGCAATGGTGCTTTTATGGGCAATCTTGAAGATGCAAGAGAGCTTGCAAAATCCATTGTAAATGTGGCCTCTCGAGCCGGAACACCAACGGTGGCGATGATTACGGATATGAATCAGGTTTTGGGAACAACTGCAGGAAATGCTGTGGAAGTGAATGAAGCTGTGAATTTTTTGAAAAATATTCATGTTGATAATCGCTTGCATCAGGTAACAATGAGTTTGGCGGCTCAGCTTTTGGTTAAAGCAGGAGT
>CADBMA010000016.1 GCA_902795665.1 uncultured Rhodospirillales bacterium | reverse complement strand
TCAGCATCAACATTATCTCTTTGCATAACTCTCTGTTTTTGAATTTCATAATCAACATCAGCTACAATAACCACATCGCAATACTTATCCCACTTCATTTCGTACAATAAAGCTACATCTATAAAAAAACAATCATCAGTGCGGCTGCTTTTTTTAATGACTGATTTCAAATATCTTTTCAAATACGGATGCGTCAAACTTTCCAATTTTTTAAGCTGTTCCGGGTTATCAAACACCAAATTACGCAAACGCCTTTTATCAAACTTTTTATTTTCAAAAGCTTGGGGAAAATACTCTTCCAATGATTCTACAAAATCATTATTCAAATACATTCGCCTAACCCACGCATCAACATCAAAAACCACATAACCCAGTTTTCTTACTATGCCGGCAATAGTAGTTTTTCCGCATCCGATAGAGCCAGTAATTGCAATAAGTTTCATCTCATAAATTCCATTTATCAACAGGCCTGTGTATAAAAATACTCAAAAAATAAAACCGCATATTTTTATACATTTTACAATTTTTTTATTGTTGCAGATAATAACATGTTAACAAGTTTTGTAAACATATTTGCAAAATGTTAATAACTATATTTTTTTATCATTAATCACAAAAATCATTTACTCAATCAGACTCGCTTATTTTCTAGTATTTATATAAACAATACCAACATTTTATAAACAACTATATCAACAATTTATAAACAATTGGACAACTTTGGTTATAAAAAATAATCCACAGAATCTACATCTATCTTCTAACTACAAAAACCTTTTTATTATTATTTATTGAACCGACGCGCTGTTGATAAATTTTACCTTTAACCAATATTGACTTTAAATCAAAAATAATGTAGCTTTCAAGACATAAATAACTTCTGTTATTTTACTTTCAACAATCTCTAATTTTTTCCAACGGATAAAAATGCATTTAAAAGAATTAAAAGAAAAGTCTCCGGCTGAACTGCTTGAACAAGCGGAGGCATTAGGCATAGAAGATGCTTCTTCCATGCGCAAACAAGATTTAATGTTTTCGATTCTGAAAAAACTTGCTTCTGATGACCATATAATCCACGGAGACGGAACAATCGAAGTTTTACCTGACGGTTTTGGTTTTCTGCGCTCAGCACAATCTAACTATCTTGCCGGACCTGATGATATATATGTTTCTCCGCAACAGGTTAAAAAATACGGATTGCGTACCGGAGACACAATTGAGGGAGAAATAAGAGCCCCAAAAGAAAATGAACGCTACTTTGCTCTTACAAAAATAAATACAATCAATTTTGATGACCCTGAAAAGTCAAAATTACGTATCAATTTTGATAACCTTACCCCATTATATCCTACCGAAAAATTAGATTTTGACATTATTTGCGGCGACAAAGATTATACAACCCGTATAATTGATTTAATATCTCCTCAGGGAAAAGGACAACGCGGATTGATTGTTGCTCCTCCTCGTACCGGAAAAACAGTTATGCTGCAAAATATTGCTCATGCAATCTCTACCAATCATCCCGAAATTTATCTTATGGTATTATTGATTGATGAACGCCCTGAAGAAGTTACCGATATGACACGTTCAGTTAAAGGCGAAGTTATATCATCTACTTTTGATGAGCCGGCAACTCGCCACGTTCAGGTTGCAGAAATGGTTATTGAAAAAGCCAAACGTCTGGTTGAAAATAAAAAAGATGTGGTGATTTTACTCGATTCCATAACTCGTCTTGGTCGTGCTTACAATACAGTAATTCCATCATCAGGAAAAGTCTTGACCGGTGGTGTTGATGCCAACGCCCTGCAGCGACCAAAACGCATTCTTGGTGCGGCTCGTAACGTTGAAGAAGGTGGTTCTTTAACCATTATCGCAACTGCCCTTATTGATACCGGATCGCGCATGGATGAAGTTATTTTTGAAGAATTTAAAGGAACCGGAAACTCCGAAATCATTCTGGATAGAAAACTTACAGACAAACGTTTGTTTCCAACCATTGATATCACCCGCTCCGGTACACGCAAAGAAGAACTTTTGGTTGACAAAAACACTCTTACCAAAATGTGGGTTCTCCGCCGCGTCTTAATGCAAATGGGAATGACTGACGGTATGGAATTTTTGCTTGATAAACTCAAACAAACTAAAGATAATCAAGACTTTTTCAATAACATGAATTCATAAAAAACAACCCCCTGCTTCCAGAAACAGGGGGTTATAAAGTCAGTTTTTAATTTCAAATCTTCTTGCACTTGCGTATCTGCCATATATTTCCGGATGTTTTACTGTCAAAACTCTGATTTTGCTATTGGAGTTTATATACCTTACTTCCGGATATTTTTTTGCATATACATAGAAGTCACCTTTTTCACATTCTATGAAATAGATAACATTGCCGTTGTATATATCTTTTTCAAAATATTTTACACTGACAAAGTTTTCCTTTTCAAACATTGCATCAGAAACTCTGTTATCTTCATCAATCAATACACAAAAAATCAATACAACAAAAACAAGCAAAACCAAATAAATTCCTTTTGTTTTCGATGTATCAGATAAATGCAACTTATAAGAAATCTTCGGAATAGCAACATACAGCAAGCTACATACAACGGATGACAAAATTATTCCTATAAAATACAAAGGAATAGGTGAATTTATTTCGCATATATCGCACATAATGCAAATTATTGCGAACATTATACAGCTCCATCCTAACCGAACTTTCCACCCATACTTTAAAAAATATTTCTGGATGAAAAATACAGCCACAGAAAAAATAAGAGCAGCAGCGCTAACACGGATGCCACAATAGAAAAACATAACCGACATTATCGCTATTATAACGGATATATGCATAAATATGTTTTCATTGCCAGACTTCAGATACTTTTCAAAAGAACTTGAAATACTATAATTTTTCTTTTTCATAAATAATAAATTTTATAATTAATATTGACGCAATAGTACCATTTTAAAAGTGTAGATTCAAGTAAAAAAAAGACACCGCTTGGTGTCTTAAAAAAAACAACAGCTTCAACCTGAAGCGCTAGTTTTTAGTTTCAAATTCTATCAAATCGACGGTTTTATAGCTCTTTCCGTTTATATTTTTCTCTTTTTCTCCTGAAATCAATCTGACCGTGGTTGCCGAACAAACATCGGGATAGGTTAACACATTAACCGCAAACACCCCACTATCTGTTTCAATCAAAGCATAAACATCTTTACTATTTTTTTTAACCACAAAATTTCTACTCATGATATCAGTGAAAGTCTGCTTTTCTATCATTATCTTTTGTTGTCGTATCTTTAAATCAAACGCTTCAGATTCAATGATAACGACTGTAAAAGCAGAAAAACATACAGCCACAAGCATCACCAACCAATAAACAGCTTTTTGATCGTTTTTTGATGGCTTCAGTTCATCATTTTGGTTACGACAAGAGTATGAGCTTTTTACATTCAGACCCAAAAAATAATTAAGAACAGGAAGTAAAAATGTAAAAATAACACAAGCTACCGTGCCGATTATTAACCCCAACGAATGCTGATTGGCAAAATCCTTTTTGGTAAATAAAAATCCGCAACCACAATATATTGACCATATAAAAAACACCCAAATAAACCAAATAGCAGGATTGCTGTAACAAGTATCGTAATTATATATCTTTTCAGTACGTAAACACCCACATAACAACATAAATATAAAAAAGCATATTATAATTACCCATGAAGCGCCTGAACAGATAAACAAGACACTGGTTGCAGCTGCAACGACAAAGCTAAACCAAAACCACAATAAAAATCGTCTTTTGTGGTAGAAATTAGCAAAGTCAAACTTAGCTTTTGGAGGTTTTTCATCACTCGATTTCGGAAAACCATAAAAATCGTTGATAAAATTTGATTTTTTGTTTTTTTGATTTTTTTCCATAATATATAATTTTAATTAATAATAAATCAACTGTTGCGAATTGTATATATAAACTCCTTAAAATTCAAGTAAAATGTTCTTTACCTTTCGCATATCATCAACCATAAAATCGGGGTGTAAATCTTCAATAAGAGCATTAATTTGTGCTGTATTATACTTGCTGAATACTATAACATTAATTCCGGCTTTTTGCGCAGCCATCACACCGGCAACGGAATCCTCAATCACCATAATATCCGAAAGTTCATACCCCATCTTTTTTGCGGCCAACAAAAATATATCCGGCTCCGGTTTGCCGTTTTTTACCATATCAGCAGTAAAAATACGATCGCTAGTAAAATATTTGTCAACACCAGTCTGTTTAACCTTTTTCATTGTCCGCTCCATTAGACCACCAGTCGCAATACATTGATCAAACTCTTTTAAATTAAAAATTTCTTCAATATGTGGCGTCAAAGTCACTTGCGTCAGAGTTTCATAATCGCGACTGAACGAATTTTGCCAAAAACTGTCTTTAATATCCAATCCTAAATTTTTTAAATTCCGCGCTTTATCGCGTTCACTAATACCTCCGATATATTTGTACGCAGTACCAAAATCCCAATCAACACCATAGTCGCGTCGCAAAAAATACAAACGGTTTTCAACCCACAGTTTTTCAGTGTCAGCAATTACCCCATCAAAATCCCAAATAATTAATTTTTTCATTTTTCTCTCCAAATTTTTGAGTCCGCCCAAAAGCCGTACAGCGAAATTTTAACCACTTTATGATACTTTTATTAAGAAAAATCTAAAAACGCGTCCAGAGTCAAAAAAACACCCTTTTTAGCCTTGCACAAAAAATCAAACCGGTTATAAATATTTTTATAAGCAACAAGGAATTTTTTACATGAATAATAAAACCATATATGCCTTATCGACCGTTTTGGGAAAATCAGGAGTAGCAATTGTCAGAGTTTCCGGAAGCGACGCATTTTCGGTTATAAAATATATGACAGATATAAAAGATGATGAAATAAAACCACGCTACGCATATTTTTGCAAAATTCACGGTTTAGACGGACGGCATATCGATAACTCGTTGGTAATATATTTCAAATCTCCAAATTCTTTTACCGGAGAAGATGTTGTAGAAATTCACTGCCATGGTTCAAAAGCGGTCATTTCCTTGTTGCTGCAAAACCTTTCGGAAATACAAAATTTTCGCATGGCAGAAGCCGGAGAATTTTCAAAACGCGCTTTTTACAATAACAAAATGGATTTGACCGAGGCCGAAGGTCTTGCCGACCTGATTGATGCCGAAACTTCTGAGCAACAAAAGTTTGCCATACGGCAAATGGGCGGCGAGTTAAAAAATCTATATGATGGTTGGCGCACAGATTTAGTTAACATTTTATCCCATATTGAAGCCTATATTGATTTTCCAGATGAAAATATTCCGGAAGACATTGTACAGAATATGGAGAACACTGTATTTAAAGTTAAAAAAGATATTCAAAAGCACTTATCGCAAAATAATTATGGCGAAAGATTGCGCGATGGCTTTAGAGTAGTAATAGTCGGAGAACCAAACGCCGGAAAGTCAAGCCTGCTAAATGTGCTGGCCAAACGCGAAGCGGTAATAGTGTCCGATATTGCCGGAACCACGCGTGATGCGGTTGATATATATATGGATATCGGTGGATATCCGGTAATTTTTACCGACACCGCCGGCATTCGTAACACAGAACAGCAAATAGAGAAAAAAGGTATAGAAATAGCTTTTGATAAGGCTCGAGACGCCGATCTCATAATTTTGCTTGCTGATGGCAGAAATGTTAATTCAGGGTTGGTGCCTGATGAATTAGACGATTGTAAAAACAAGATAATTATTGTTATAAATAAATCAGATCTACTTAATTCTGAACAATGTTCTAAATATTCAAAACAAGGTTTTATAGTTATATCAGCACGGCAAAAGCAAGGAATTGATGAATTAATATCCCAAATAAATAAAAAAATAAGCTCCGCATTTACTGACAATTCTTCAGGTTTGATTACCAGACAGCGTTATCGTGA
>CADBMA010000015.1 GCA_902795665.1 uncultured Rhodospirillales bacterium | reverse complement strand
AGCTTTGTATTTCGAAACCTTTACATAATTGTCCATAAAACTGCTGTTGACTAAAGTTATGGTGCTACCTTCATTATCAATCGCGCCGCCAGAGACTTTACTACCACTATTTCCTGTTGCACTATTGCCGATGAAGTTACCGGTGATAGAATTAATGGTATCAGTATTATAAATCGCGCCGCCACTGGCATAGTTTCCGGTTGCACTATTGCCGATAAAGTTACCATAGATATCGCCGATGGTGCCAGTATTATAAATAGCGCCGTTACCTCCGATTACGCTATTGCCGATGAAATCGCCATGGATATCGCCGATAGTGCCCTGATTATAAATCGCAGCGCCATTTCCGTCAAGGATACTATTACTAATGAAGTTACCTGTTATATCGCCAATATAATTATAATTATAGATTGCGCCATAAGCAGAAATATAGACATATGTATCAGTATGTGATACACTGTTGCCGATAAAATCGCCAATGATATGATTAACTGTAGCAAAAGATAAAATGGCACTAGAATAGATAAATGTCTCCTCCTCATGAAATATTTTCCCCCATAGGATGCTATTATTAATAAAATCACCAGCAATAACATCTATATCATTAGATAGAAGTATGCCTCCACTGATATCTCCATTCGGATAATAAAGATGGTTGTCAAAAAAATGATCGTATATATCTGTATCTGGAAAATAATTGTCTGATGGGCTTATACCATCTTTAATAGTTAGTTTGTAATATTTATCGTTAAGCGTACCGGTTGCAACATCATAATCGGGGATATTATAGACATCATCACCGCTGGTCTCAACAGTCTCAACCAAAGTAAAAGCACTGTCAATTGGCGACTTGCCCTCAGCATACAGTTTATCCAAAGTCGGAATATATTGCGCCAAAGCAGAAGTGCTCAAAAATGTTGTGGCTAATAATATTCCGTAAAATTTAGTATTTATCATCTTTTCCTCCTTTGAAGAAAAGGTTATAAAATGGTTATCCTACACATTTAAATTATACCACTTATGCTTGCAAAAATCAAGCAAATTATATATGTTATAGATAATAATGGGGTCAATCAATTATGGCGGAATTTTCGGCGACCAACAATATCAAAGCCAAAAGAAAACCGATCATTGAAAAACCGGCTTTAAGAGATATGTTGTCGGGAATTTTGTTATATTTATTGAGCGCAAAAACAAAAATCGGCGCGGTGAGCAATAAGGCCGTAACATATCCGGGGTTGGGGGCAACGCGCAGAGCCAAAGTTTTTGCAATAATCAGCGCGCTGCTGAAACCAATGATATAAAATCCAACCCGAATAACTCGTGCCGCAAAAACTTGCTGCCAAAATAATCTAAAGCCTGTTTTTTGCTGTCGTACAAACCAAAAAGAATTTAACAAGCCACTGACAAAAGTAGAAACCGTTAAATAATACGCCAAAGCAGCCCATACCGAAGAGCCGCGCATAGCCAGTTCTTTGGTGACAATACTCATTCCTGATAGCGATAAAATGGCTGGAATCATATAAATTGCCAGTTTTTCTGAAACCGGAGTTTTTATCATATACCAATAACTGATTGTAAAACCAAAAAGCAATAACACTATGGTAATAACAATGGTTCCGTTGTTCATCAATAAAATAAAAGTATCTGGCGTAATTATCCACCACAAAACCGTGGTAACAATTGCCGTCAATGCCATAATCCGCGAAGTAGGGCCCGAGCCATAATGCGCCGAAGCAAAAAATAAATGCGAGTCATAAATGGCAATCATAATACCTTGAACAACCAATAATAACCAATATGACGGTGCACTCGGCAACGGAAAAAAGAAACAAACCGGCAAAAATATTACAGCAATTCCAAAACCGCGCCAAATTCCCAGCAAATATGCGTTGAGTTTGTAGTGTTGGTTGAACAATGTATAAACCGCTGTAAAAAAACCATAAATCAGTCCGTTGATAATCCAAAGCATATCATTTCCTTTCGGCAATAAGATAGGCAGAAATTTGCTAAATAAAAGGTTTAATATTTTTTTTAGATATCATTTTTACGAAAAAACGCTCCTCTCACTTGATTGAGAAGAGCGTTTTACTGATGGTTACATTGCTTTTTTGAGGGCGGCAACTCCGGGGAGTTGTTTACCTTCCATCCATTCCAAAAAAGCGCCGCCGGCCGTTGAAATATAAGAAAATTTGTCGGCAACTTGAGCATTTTCAAGGGCGGAAATGGTGTCTCCGCCGCCTGCCACAGATATCAATTTTCCGGCAGCAGTAAGCTTGGCAGCGTGCTCCGCAATCATGTTGGTGGCGTTGTCAAATGGTTTCATTTCAAATACTCCCAACGGACCGTTCCACACCAAAGTTTTGCAGTTGTCCATACAGGCATTGATTGCGGCAATGGTTTTTTGACCAACATCCAGCAAGCTCCAGCCAGAGGCGGGAATTTCCTCCACGTCAACAGTCCGGTGTTCTGCATAAGGTTTGAACTCTTTGGCAATAACTGCATCTTGCGGAAGAATAATCTCGCAGCAGTTATCCCGAGCAAGCTGCATAATGTTTTCGGCCATCTCAAGCATGTTCATCTGAACCAAAGAATTTGCCTCATTAATGGTGTTAATGCCGCTGGCTCTCATAAAAGTATGCGCCATGCCGCCGGCAATAACCAGCTTGTCAACCTTTTGAACCAGATTGTTAAGCAGATCCAGCTTGGTCGAAACCTTGGAGCCGCCGACAACCGCAATCAACGGACGAGTTGAAACGGACAGAGCATTTTCTAATGCCAAAACTTCTTCTTCCATCAAGCGCCCCATTGCGGATGGACGCAGGCTTAAAGCTGCAACCATAGAAGCATGATTGCGATGAGCAGTGGCAAAAGCGTCAGAAATGTAGACGTCTGCAGGTTTTACCAACTCAGCGGCAAAAGCCTTGTTGTTGGTTGTTTCTTCGGTATAAAAACGAAGATTTTCAAGCAATAAAACCTCATCATTACTCATCTTGGAAATAGCGTTGCAGACTTTTGTGCCAATGCAATCATCTACAAAAACAACCCTTTTGCCCAGAGACTTTTCCAAGTTGTAGGTAATGTGTTGCAACGAAAATTTCG
This sequence comes from uncultured Rhodospirillales bacterium, assembly GCA_902795665.1. Lineage (GTDB taxonomy): Bacteria > Pseudomonadota > Alphaproteobacteria > RF32 > CAG-239 > JAFUYI01. Next base: position 389 of record CADBMA010000015.1, on the reverse strand, counting down.
TATCGTGCTTGCCTTCGGGGCGCCTAAAATGCGATGCAATAACCACTTTTACCCCTTTGCTCATCAGTTCTTTAATTGTTGGAACAGTGCGATCAATGCGGGCAGTGTTGGTGACATTGAAGTCTTCATCCATCGGGATATTAAAATCAACACGAAGGATAGCTACTTTACCAGACAGATTGCCAAGATCATCAATCGTAAAATAATTACTTCCTATTTTCTTCATAATTGTTCTTATTAATAATTATAAACTGCCCGCAGTATATAATTATTTTCAAAAATTACAATATTTTTTTGTCAAAACTATATCAAAAATTTTGCAAAATATAGTCACTGACGGCGGCAACATAAAATGCGGGATCTTTTATTGGTTCGCCTTCGGCAATTTT
>CADBMA010000014.1 GCA_902795665.1 uncultured Rhodospirillales bacterium | reverse complement strand
TTTGAATGGTTGCAAGAAGATATTTGGCCGATAGAAGAGCAATTTACGGAAGATGATATTTATGTTGCAAGTAAATTGGCGATACTTGAGATGATAAAATCAGGAACAGTGTTTTTTGCGGATATGTATTTTTTTACTGAGCAAACAATGCGTGCGGTTAGTGAAATGGGAATACGCGCAGCAATTTCAAAAGTGGAAATGGATATGTTTAATCCTGAAATTACGGCACAGAAAAAAATCGATACGCAAAAATTTATTAATGCAGTAAATCCGTGTCCGAAACGAATTATTAAATGTTTGTCTTGTCACGCTGTTTATACGGTTTCGGATGAATTATTTGCTTATGCGCGTGATGTTGCTGCTGAAAAAGATATGTATGTACAAATTCATGTTTCGGAAACAGCTCAAGAAAACCATGACTGTTTTGAAAAATATGGTATGTCGCCGGTTGCAAAACTGGATAGCTTGGGGCTTTTGACACCTAAAACAATTTTGGCACACGCAGTGCATTTGTCTGATGATGATATTGAGTTGATTAAGGAACGAGGAGCGTTTATTGCGACCAATCCGACTTCCAATTTCAAACTCAATTCAGGTATGTTTATGTTTGAAAAACTGTATGATATTATGCCGAATAAAATTACTTTAGGGACAGATGGGGCCAGTTCAAACAACAATCTGAGTATGATTGAGGCTATGAAAATATGCTCATTGATGGCTAAATGTCAGGCCAATTCAGCTTTGGCAGGTGCGGCAGAAAATATTTTTGAAGTGGCTACTTATAACGGCGCGAAGGCCTTTGGTCTTGATGCCGGAAAGATTTGCAAAGGAGCGTTAGCGGATTGTATTTTGGTTGATTTGGATAATCCGTTTATGACGCCAAATTATAATCTTGTATCAAATATGGTTTATGCGGTGGACAGTTCAGTGGTTTGTGATGTGATTTGTGACGGGAAATTGATTATGGAAAATCGTCATGTTACAGGAGAAGAGGATATAATTGCACAAGCACATATTTTGGCTGAAAAAATAAAAAAGATGAAGAAATAGTTCGGCGTTGTATTGAAAATGTCATATTGATAATTATATCCAAATTGTCGCGATATTTTTTACTTAATTTACAACAAAAGGAACTAAAAATGCTTAATGGTACGGTAAAATGGTTTAATAATAAAAAAGGCTACGGTTTTATAAAAACTCCTGAACATGAAAAGGATATTTTTGTTCATATAACCGCGGTTCAAAAATCAGGATTGGATCACATTACAGAAGGTCAGGAATTGTCTTTTGAAATTATTCCAGATCGTGTCGGTCGTCCGGAAGCGCATAACTTGTCTATCCTGCATAATTAATTATAAGCTAACAAATATCCCCGATTTTTCGGGGATATTTGTTTTGAGGGTGGCTATTTTGTAGTTTTTGCTGTATAATGATGTACATAAACTATTTCTTATTTTTGTTTGATTGTATATTGTAAAAAATATAGATAATTCTAAATTTTATCTTAATGTAAGAGAAGTATCTAAATTTTTTTATTGCCAAAATGTTGTTAACATTTTAAAACAATTGGTAAAAGTAAGATGTAGTGGCAAAAAATGAAAATAGGTGTTTTTGATTCCGGTTTGGGTGGTTTGGTTATAACCAAGTCTTTCATTGATTCTCTCCCCGAATATGACTATTTGTATTATGGTGATTCGGCGCATCTTCCCTATGGAGATAAAACCTCGGGACGGATTTTGGGTTATACACTTGAGGCAATGCGCTATATGATTTCGCGCGGTTGCAAAATTATAATTATTGCCTGCAATACAGCAACCTCGATATGTTTGCGTTATATTCAGCAGCGCTTTATTCCGGAATTTGCGCCTGATGTTAAAGTTTTGGGTGTGGTTATACCGACTGTAGAAGTTGCGGTTGAAAATTTATCGCGGACGGTGGGTGTGGTTGCCACCAATGCTACGGTACGGTCACATATATATAGGACAGAACTGCTAAAGCTAAATTCGCAATTGCAAATTGTCGAAATTGCGGCACCGGAATTGGTTCCGGCAATTGAGTGCAATGATTTTGCCGCGGCTCGTGATTTGGTGTGTCAATATGCAGAGCAATTTACCAAGTGCGATAGCTTAATTTTGGGATGCACGCATTATCCATTGCTTAAAGATTTTTTCCGTGCAGCACTGCCGAAAGTTAGGATTGTTTCACAAGATGAGTTAATGGCAAACAAACTTAAGGACTATCTGCGCCGTCATCAGGAAATAGAAACGCTTTTGAGCCGTAACGGAGAGCGAGAGTTTTCAGTGAGCTTGCTGAATAAGCATTCTCAACAAGTTGCATTAAGACTTTTTCCGGATATTCATTTGACAAAAGCCCTCTTGCAAAGAGAATAAAAATTACCTACATATACCAATAAATAAGATAAATTTAGGGAGAAAAATTATATGACTACGATTTTATGCGTCCGCAAAGGCAACGAGGTAGTTATTGCCGGTGATGGTCAGGCAACTTTGGGCGAAACGGTGATTTTTAAATCAAAATCCGTAAAGGTTCGTCGTATTGGCAATGGCAAAATTATTGCCGGATTTGCCGGCGCAGCTGCTGATGGCATTACACTGATTGAAAGGCTGGAAGGAAAATTGGAAAAGTATGCTTATCAGCTTAAACGCGCGGCGGTGGAATTGGCAAAAGATTGGCGAATGGATAAATATTTGCGGCAGTTGCAAGCCTTTATGATTGTTGCAGACAAAGATGTTTCGTTGGTGATATCCGGAACCGGAGAAGTTATGGAACCTGATGATGGAATTATCGGAATTGGCAGCGGCGGCAATTATGCGATGGCAGCAGCAAAAGCATTGTCTGATGTAGAGGGTTTGAGCCCTGAAGATATTGCACGCAAGGCCATGAATATTGCCGGTGATATTGATGTTTATACTAACCATAATTTGATTATTGAAAAGGTATCTAAAGATGAGCAGCACTAATTTTAGTCCAAGAGAAATTGTATCTGAACTTGATCGTTTTATTGTTGGGCAGAACGAGGCCAAAAAAGCAGTGGCGATTGCGCTTCGCAATCGTTGGCGTCGGATGCAGGTAGAAGAAAATCTGCGTGAAGAAATTGTGCCGAAGAATATTTTAATGGTTGGACCGACAGGAGTGGGTAAGACTGAAATTTCTCGCCGCTTGGCTAAATTGGCAAAGGCTCCTTTTATTAAAGTTGAGGCGACCAAATTTACAGAAATCGGATATGTCGGGCGTGATGTAGAATCAATAATCAGAGATTTGCTGGATATTGCAATTGCTCAAAATAAAACTCAGATGCGCAAAGTAGTTGAAGAAAAAGCAGCTTTGTCAGCAGAAGAACGTATTTTGGAGGCTTTGGTCGGAGTATCAGCCGGAGAAGAAACCAAAAATAAGTTTCGTCAAATGTATCGCAAAGGCGAGTTGGATGATAATGAAATTGAAATCAGTGTTATTGATACACAGTCCAACACTATGCCGACAATGGAGATTCCGGGAATGCCAGGGGCTTCAATGGGGATGATAAGTCTTGGAGATATATTGGGCAAGCCGTTTGGTGAAAAATATAAGTCGAAAAAAATGAAAGTTATGGATGCTCGCAAAATTGTGGTGCAGGAGGAATGCGATAAACTTTTAGATGAGGATAAAATTGTATCTTCAGCCATCAAAGCCGTGGAAAATGATGGTATTGTCTTTATAGATGAAATTGATAAAATCAGCGCCCGTGATGATAGACGTGGCGGCGATGTGTCAAGAGAAGGTGTTCAGCGCGATTTGTTGCCGTTGATTGAAGGTACTACGGTTTCAACTAAATTTGGTATGGTTAAGACCAATCATATTTTGTTTATTTGCTCGGGGGCTTTTCATCTGTCGAAGCCATCGGATTTACTACCGGAGCTTCAGGGGCGTCTGCCGATAAGAGTTGAGCTGAGTGCACTGAATCATAATGATTTTGTGCGAATTTTAACAGAACCGGAAGCTAATTTAATTACGCAATACGAAGCTTTGATGAAGACAGAAGATGTTGATTTGCAATTTACTCCGGAAGCAATTGACCGTATTGCAGATATTGCCGTACAAATTAATGAAAATGTGGAAAATATCGGTGCGCGCCGGTTACATACGGTTTTGGAAATTCTGCTTGAGGATATAAGCTATACGGCCTCTGATCGCAGCGGAGAAAAGGTGTTGATTACGGCAGAAGCGGTTGATGAAAAACTTGGACGCTATACCGGAGCCAGCGATTTGTCGAAGTTTATTTTATAATGCAAAGACTAGGGATATATATTCATTGGCCGTATTGTAAAAGCAAATGTCCATATTGCGATTTTTATAGCCGAGTTGAAAAAAACGTCAATCAGGCAGATATAATTGCCGGATATCTCGATGATTTGGAATATTATCGTAGTTTGAATGATGGTTATCAAGTTTCCAGCATATTTTTTGGCGGTGGTACTCCCTCTCTTATTGAGCCGAGATATGTCAGTGAGATAATTGATAAAGTTGCCGCTCTTTGGCCTTGTGATGAAAATGTAGAAATATCGCTTGAGGCCAATCCAAATACAGATAACGGCAGATTGTTTTCTGATTTGCGTCAAGCCGGAGTTAATCGGTTGTCATTGGGGGTGCAGGCCTTAAATGATGCAGATTTGCGTTTTTTGGGACGCACTCATAATTTGGAACAGGCTTTGCAATCTATTGATGCGGTGTGCAAAAATTTTGATAATCATTCTATGGATTTAATTTATGCCCGTCCAAAGCAAAAATCTCAAGAGTGGGAAAAAGAGCTGCAAAGGGCTTGCCGTTTGGGCTTGAAACATTTGTCGCTGTATCAGCTGACAATTGAAGAAAATACGGTGTTTGCACGCAAAGGTGTTGAAACAATAAGCGAAGATGCCGCAAGTGAATTATATGCGATTTCAGATAATGTTATGCAAGATTTTGGTTATCTGCGTTATGAGGTTTCAAACTATGCTCAGAAGGGATACCAGTGCTTGCATAATCTGGGATATTGGCAAGGATATGACTATGTGGGTATTGGTAATGGCGGAATTGGAAGATTGCATATAGACGGACAATTGTATCATACATATTATCATCGAAATAAGGAGCTGATTGTTCCGCAAGAGCGTGCAGAAGAGCTGTTAATAATGGGATTGAGGCTTGTGGAAGGTGTTGATAAAAAGCGATTTGCAGAACAATGCGGAATAAATTTTGAAGATGCAATTGATGGTGAAAAAGTAAGACAATTTATTGAACAAGGGATGCTTGTTGAAAACTCGTCTCATATTCGTGCAACAAAAAATGGTAATTTGGTGCTTAATTATCTGATTGAAAATTTGGTAAAATAATTTGTCATGTAGTCGGAGCGGTGACATTTATTTTAAACTGGATTGCCACGGCGCTATCACGCCTCGCAATGACGGATATGGGTAATTACACACGTTCGTCATTGCGAACGAAGAGAAGCAATCCAGTAATAATAAAAAAACCTTGCTATTTTTTTGATAATATCATACTTTGATTATGCAGCCGAGAGGTCGGCCGCGGTGTCTAACAAACATCACCTATTTTAAATATCCTCCATTAGGGGGAGTGCCGGTAATATGCTGAATAACGGCGACTGTAATAGGCAGTTTGTTAGCTCCTCCGCCTTTTTTATAAAGGCGGTTTTGTTTTAACAAAATTATGGAGTTATAAAACTATGCAAGATAAAAAAACTTTTCGC
>CADBMA010000013.1 GCA_902795665.1 uncultured Rhodospirillales bacterium | reverse complement strand
AAACAATGGCGGCAATACCCAGAAAAATTCTTTTTATCAACAACATGAGCTTTTTCCTTTGTTGGTTTTGCGACAGTCTAGCAGATTTAGGTAAAAATATCGTTACTTTTTAGACTTGAGCTTTTTTATAACAGCGGCAATGACAAATTCCATCTCGTTCAATATCGCTTCGGCAAAGTTCAGATATGCAATAACGGCTATTGTTTTGACCATCACACGGGCAACGATACCATTCTTTATCGCCAAACATCATGTTTTTGGCTCGAGCTATTTTTTCAATATTTTCTGTTGCCTCAAATCCGGCTTGTTTGCAATTATTAATCATTTTTTCGAGAATATTCATTTTTAGTTCCTTTGTTTAGTGTTGTAAAATATCAATAATTTTATCAAGTTCGCTTATATCGGAATAAGAAAGTATGACTTTTCCGCTTCCCTTAGCCGATGTTGATATTTTTACCTTAACACCAAGTTTTTGGTGTAAGTTTTGTTCAATATCAGAAATGTCATCATTTTTTCTGATTTTTGCAGTTTGTTGCGATGAGATTTTGTTTTTTTGCAGCATATTTTCAACTTGGCGAACACTCAGTCCTTTGTTGGCAATTTTGTGTGCCAGAGTCTCGGCGTTTTCTTCGCCGATTAATGGCCGAACATGACCGGCGGTTAATATATTGTCTCTAACCATTTGCTGAACTGATTGCGGCAAGTTGAGCAATCGCAACGTGTTGGCAACATAACTGCGCGATTTTCCAATAACTTTGGCCAAGGCGTCTTGGGTGTGTGAAAACTCATCAATAAGACGTTGCAAACCTTCGGCTTCTTCTATTGGAGAAAGATTTTCGCGCAATAGATTTTCAACCAACGCAACTTCTAAAACCTCTTTGTTATCCATTTCTTTTATTATGACCGGAACCTCGGTAAGTCCGGCCTGAACAGCGGCGCGATAGCGTCGCTCTCCGGCGACTATTTCATAGGTTCCGTTATTTTCAGCACGCACCAACAATGGTTGCAAAACGCCTTTTTCTTTGATTGATTGTGCCAAGGCGTCCAGCGCTTCTTGGTTAAAATCGCCACGCGGTTGATAAGGGCTGGCGTGTAAAAGGGTTACAGCAATCTTTGATGTGCCTGAATTTTGTTGTTCTGCTTCCTCGCCAAAATAGTCTTCACCTAAGAGAGCACCCAATCCTTTGCCAAGACTTTTTCTTTTGTTAAAATCTGTCATGCTGCTATTTCCTTTTCTCTTTTTAATATTTCTCCAGCCAAATTGATATAAGCCTGTGATCCTGAACACTTAAAATCATACAATAAAACCGGTTTGCCGTGTGATGGAGCCTCAGAAACACGAACGTTCCGCGGAATAACGGTTTTATATACTTTTTTGCCAAAAAATTCGCGGACATCTTCTTCTACCATTTGTGTGAGGTTGTTTCGGCTGTCATACATTGTCAACACCACCCCCTGCAGCTCCAATTTTGGATTAAAGTGTTTTTTAATCAGGTTAATATTGCCAATTAAATCTGTCATTCCTTCTAAAGCAAGGTATTCGCACTGCAAAGGAACAATCACCGCATCGGCGGCAACTAAGGCGTTGATGGTAATCAAGCTTAATGAAGGCGGGCAATCAATAATGACATAATCGTAGTTGTCTATGGTTTTTGTCATTGCATTACGGAGAGAAAATTCACGACGAGTTTTGTTGATTAGTTCAACCTCGGCTCCGGCTAGGTCCGGCGATGCAGGAACCAGCGAAAGGTTGGGAATTTCGGTCCACATAACAGCCTCGCTTAACGTGTTTTCACCCATTATTACTTGGTATGAAGAAATTGTTTTGTTGCGTTTATCAACACCAAAAGATGTTGAGGCATTACTTTGCGGGTCCAAGTCAACAACCAGCACTTTTTTGCCCACAGCAGCAACGGCGGTAGCGACATTTACTGCGGTTGTTGTTTTTCCAACACCGCCTTTACGGTTGGCAACTGCAATTATTCTGGTCATTGTTTTCTCCTTTTTGGCGCAATATTTTTAATAACTAATATTTTTCCGTCCTGCGAGGTTTGACTGTCAAATATTTCAACAGAAAAAGTCCAATTTTTTCGCGCAGAGTCTATCTCTTGCTGATAGCTTTTCCCTTTTGGGAAAATGCATTTCCCATCGACGCCAAGAAGCGGAAAGGCGTAATTGAGTAAATCATTTAGCGATGTTACGGCACGGGCGGTTATGATGTCAAATTTTCTACCGTGTAAATTTTCAACCCTTGTGTTCAAAATTTCGGCGTTAATTGCTGTCAGGTTTTTAACATGGTTTAAAAACAGTGTTTTTTTAGCAACGCTTTCAACCATGGTTATATTTAAATACGGTGTTTTCTCTGCAGCGATAATCGCCAAGACCATTGCCGGAAACCCCGCCCCACTGCCTATATCTAAAAGATTGGCGGCACTTTGGGGAATATAATCAAACAGTTGCGCAGAATCGTTGAAATGCCGTTTCCAAACATCTTGTAAAGAATTGTTGCTTACAAGATTAAACTTTTGCTGCCATTCAAAAAGAGAAGCGCAGTATTGTTGTAATTTGGCATATGTTTCACGTGAAACATTGTATGTTTTGCAAAAATTTTCCATGAGTTTATTTATATATTATGGAAAAATATTTTAAAACAAAAAAGACAGTTATAAACAAATAAAAAAAATTATTTGTATTTTCAAACCAGTAAAACAACAAAATGAATCTATTTATCAACAAACGACCAACGATTGACACAGTTTAATTCTTGTAATGTTTTTTCGGCATAATCAAATTGATATCCCAATTCTTCAACGCGGTGAGCGTCGTCGCTTATAACCAGTTTTACCCGATTATCAACAAGCTGTTTAAGCATGGGTAAACAAGGATAAAAAACACCGTTTTTGCGAAGCCCTTTGGTGCTTATTTCTGTTGTTATATCGTTATGCGCAAAAAACTCTATAACTTCTTTTTTGTCTTCATCAAATTGCGGATCTGTAAAAATATCAATTTTGCGCATATAATCTATATGGGCTATAAATTCAAACAATCCGCTTTGGGCTGCCAAGCACAAGGTTTTCAGGTGTCGTCTGATCGCTTTTACCTGTTGGTTGCTATCAATTTTATCCACGTCTTTAATATCTAGCAGATTGTGATATTGATCGTCCAAAATCAGGTAATGATTTCCGGAAATACAATAGTCCAGCTCCAAACGTTCACGTATTTTGATAAATTTTTCAATCCACCCACCATATGGAAAAAAATCAACCTCTGCACCCAGTCTTATTTTTAACGGATAATTGTCGGATATTTTGCGAATGTACTCACAGTTACGGGCAAAATAATCGTAAATTTTTTCAAAATTATTCCAAAAAATATGCGGCTCTTTTTGCCATCTGCACCAAGATGGGCTTGCGGTTATGTTTTCATGGATAATAAGGTGGTCGCTAATACCTATTTCGGACCATCCAAGCTTGACGGCTTGATTTAACATCTCTTCGGCAGAGTTTTTGCCGTCGGAAAATATTGTGTGAGTGTGAAAACTGAATTGTTGCATTTTAGTCTCTTATTTTTAAAATTTGATATATGTCCATTCCGGTTTTTTCATCAAAATATTTTTTAAGCGCTATTGATTGTTTGTACAAAATATCTTTCTGAGCTTTGTTTATATTGTATCTTTGTGCAATTCCTTCGGTTCTTTTTTCAATTGAAACCATTGAAAGACCTTCAAAAAATTTGTCACAAAGGCAAATAAGATAATCATAATCGTCATACTGAATTTTTGCAATTTTTTGATGAGCCCAATCTTTCCATTCTTGTGGATATGCGTACTCAGAATCGTCAAAATTTTGGTTAGGAAATGTGTGGGTAAGACAGATTTGTGCAACAGCAGGAAATCCTAAATCCATCATAACCTCATATCCTTCGCGACCATGAAATTTGTTTTCAATTTTTTCATTTATTCTTTTGCCATAATCATGAAGAAGCCCAAGCACAAAGGCTTTTTCTCTGTCCATGCCATTGACGTGTTCAGCAATGGCTTGTGATGCTGCGGCAACACCTTGGGTGTGAAATCGGTATTCGTTTTCTAAAGGAAACGGATAAGGACGGGATTGGCGATACTTTATGCCATCTTCCCATATTTTATATGCCTCATTGCGAGAAGGATATTTTAAGATATTATCTTTGTTCATTTTTTATATATCCCAAGATGGCCATTATTGCAGCAGGGGTTACTCCTGAAATGCGCGAAGCTTCGCCGATGGTTGATGGTCGGATGCGGCTTAGTTTTGCAACCATTTCGTTGGATAATCCGCCGATTTTTGTATAATCAATATTTGCGCTGATTTTCAGTTTTTCATCTTTTTTGAATACTTCAATGTCTGCCATTTGGCGTTTTATATAGCCGGAATAGCGAGCGTCTATTTCTACGGCTTCGTAGACATCTGGCTGAAATTCTCTTAGTTGCGGCCATATTTGCAAAATGGTTTCACGTGAAACATCGTCATATGACATTAAATTAAAAGCTGTGCGGCGTGAGTCCTTTTTTATGGCGTATAGGCTCATTTCTTTCGGCGACAAAGAAAGGCTATCGGAAATATTACGCAGTCTGGCAATTTCGGTTTGTTTGTTTTTGAAAATATTATAACGATGTTCTGAAACGCAGCCGATTTTATATCCCATTTCGGTCAAACGAGAATCCGCATTGTCGGCGCGAAGATGTAAGCGATATTCAGAGCGTGATGTAAACATACGGTACGGCTCGTCAACACCTTTAGTTATAAGGTCGTCAATCATAACACCAATATACGCCTGACTGCGGTCAATTGTAAATTCTTCGCCATGACGTATAGCATTTAGGGCGGCATTTATTCCGGCCAAAACTCCTTGGGCAGCAGCTTCCTCATATCCGGTTGTTCCGTTTATTTGACCAGCAAGATATAGATTGGGAATTTTTTTAACTTGTAAACAGCGGTTAAGTTCTTGCGGATCTACATAGTCATATTCAATAGCGTAGGCGTAGCGGACTATTTCAACGTTTTCCAGACCTTTTATGGTACGAAGAAAGGCTTCTTGAACATCTGCAGGCAGCGAGGTTGATAAACCATTTGGATAAATCAGCTTGCTGTCCAACCCTTCTGGCTCCAAAAAAACTTGATGGCTTGTTCTATCGGCAAACTTTACTAATTTATCTTCAATACTCGGACAATATCTCGGACCAACACCTTTTATTAAACCGGAAAAAAGAGCGCATTTCTCAAAATTATCACGAATTATTTTGTGAGTGTTTTCGTTTGTATGCGTAATATAGCAATTTATTTGCGGATTGGTGATTTTTTCTGTGAGATAAGAAAAGGGGTGCGGAGGATGGTCGCCGGATTGAATTTCTAAGATATCCCAATTAATTGAATCAGCGTTCAGACGTGCGGGTGTGCCGGTTTTAAGCCTACCCATATTAATGTTCAGTGACTTTAAATACGGTGTTATTCCGGTGCAAGTAACATCATTAACACGCCCGCCAACGGAGGTTTGATGACCGACGAACATTATGCCATTCAAAAATGTGCCTGTAGTCAAGATGATTGATTTTGATCTTATTTCCTGACCATTTGAAAGTTTTATACCAACAGCTTTTTTGTTCTCAAAAACAATACCTTCAACTGCGGATTCAAATATTTCTAAATTTGGCTGCCGGCAAAGCTCTTCAAGCATATATTTTTTGTATAACTCTCTATCAATTTGTGCGCGCGGTCCTCTGACTGCCGGACCTTTAGACATATTAAGCATTCGAAACTGGATGCCGGATTTGTCAGCAATGCGCCCCATAAGGCCGTCAAGAGCGTCTATTTCACGGACAAAATGCCCTTTTCCAAGTCCGCCGATTGCAGGGTTGCATGACATTTCACCAATGGTTGATTTTTTGTGTGTTACAAGCAGAGTCTTTGCTCCCATGCGAGCTGATGCTGCGCACGCTTCACAACCGGCATGACCGCCGCCGACCACTATGACATCATATTCATTATTCATTATTCATTTTAATTAACCGTATTATTTATAAGGATTTTTATTATATTTTCTTTTTTTTATCAAGGTAATTTTTAACCATATTTTTATACATATTGTTTTATTTTTGCGTATGGAGGAGACTATGCTTACTTTTTGCTTTATGGCAATAATACATGTGATGCTTTTGACTGCCGCAATTTGGATTCTTGTGATTGAAATGAAATTGTTTTTTTATAAAGAATATCGCAAATATCCTCCTTTTGTACCAAGTTTTGGCGCTGAGAAAAAAAATATTATAAGCAATATCCGTAATGTTCTCAAAAACAGTTTGTCGAATATGACCATACTTGATCCGGGATGCGGAACCGGAACATTATTATTTGAACTTGCAAAAGAATTTCCTAACCATAAATTTGTAGGTATTGAGTGGAATAAATTTGCATATTTTATATGCCGCCTGAGGGCAAAAAAATACAATAATGTCAAAATTTATTGTGACGATATGTTTAATTGTGATATTGGAGGGGCAGATATTATTGTATGTTTTTTAATTGAGCCTCTGATGAAAAAATTCGGGCAAAAAATTATGCGAGATAATTACAAAACTCAGATTATTTTTTCTAACACGTTTAAGATTCCAAATTTGCCGCTTGTAGAAAAAATTAAGACCGGCAAAGGATCTTTCTTTAAGGGTGTATACGTGTACAAGCTTTAAATACGGTGTTATTTTCCGATACAAAAGCTACCGAAAATCTTATCTAGTATTTCATCAACTTCAATGTGTCCGGTAATTTT
>CADBMA010000012.1 GCA_902795665.1 uncultured Rhodospirillales bacterium | reverse complement strand
ATTGCCGGCACTGCAACAAGGTAAATGGGTTATCAGTGATCGTTTTGCTGATTCGACGATGGCATATCAGTATTATGGATATAATAAAAGAGTGTCAAAGCAGATGCTTGATGAACTTTACAAAATGACGGTCGGTGATTTTTATCCTGATTTGACGATTATTTTGGATATTGATCCAGAAATTGGGTTGGCTCGTTCAATGGCAGTAAACAGTACATATGCTGTACAAGAAACGAGGCACGAAAGCCGAGGAATCGAGTTTCATCAAAATTTGCGCAAAGGTTTTTTGGAAATTGCGAAAACATCAGACAGATATGTTGTGGTTGATGCTAATAAAACAATCGAAGATTTGCATGCGAATATTGTAAAATTGGTTGAAGAGAGGTTGTTTTAATGCCGGAAGATGAGATTGTAATACCACAAAATAATTTTTTTCTGCTGGGACAAGAAGAAGCAGAGAAGGTTGTTTTGGACTGTTACAATAATCATACGTTGCATAACTCATGGTTGATTTCGGGAGAAAGAGGAATAGGCAAAGCTACCTTTGCTTATAAATTTGCCCGCTTTCTGCTTGATCCAAATCGGAGCAGAAACAGTTTGAATACCAATTTTGACAGTTCCTCAAACCGCTTGATAAGCAGCGGATCTCATCCGGATTTGAAGATTGTGGAACGCGATTATATTGAAACTGATCGTAAAAAAATTCTAAAATCTATTAAAGATGGCGAGGCAATGGGGGATAGTGAACGCCAAAATTTGAAAAAGTCTGCATTTATCCGTATTGATGATGTTAGGACAATTAATGAATTTATGTCAAAAAAATCTTCTCATGACGGATGGCGTGTGGTGATAGTTGATAGTATTGATGATATGAATTCTTCTGCGGCAAATGCGGTGCTGAAAATTTTGGAAGAGCCGCCGGCAAAAAGTATTATTATGCTTATTAGCCATAATGTCGGACGCCTTTTGCCGACAATAAAATCGCGCTGTGCCAAGCTGGTACTGAAACCGTTGCCGGAAAATATTGTGGTCAGCTTGTTGCGCCGATATCGTCCCGAACTCTCGGAAGAAGATATTAAAGGAATTGCAAGCATTGCTTCGGGAAGTATCGGCAAAGCGCTGAATTATGCTGATGGCGGAGCACTTAAAGTTTATAATGAATTGCAGAGGATTGTTTTTTCCGGAAGAAAGTTTAGGGTTGATGAGATGCTGAATTGGGTCAATACATCAACCGAAACAGAGGATAGCTATAATTTAGCTAAAGAATTGGTATTAAAGTTTTGTTCGGATAATATTATCAATTGCCGTGATGTGGTCGAAATGGCGGACGTTTGGGAAGATACAGTGCGTCGTTTTCGGTTGACAGACAGTCTTAATATGGATAAACGACAAACTTTGATTAATATAGTGGGTAGGTTGTGTCAAATAAGTTGAGGGAAGAATGCTAGTAGATAGTCATTGTCATATAGATTTTAACGATTTTGAAGAAGATTTTGAATATGTTATCCAGCATATGAAAGATAATGGTGTTACGGCTGCACTTAATGCCGGAAATGGGCTTGAGGATTTTGAAAAACAACTTGCATTAAGTGAGAAATATCCGTTTATTTATACGGCGGTTGGAGTGCATCCGCATAATGCCGATGAATATCTTGATGTAACGTCTGATATATTGGTTGAAAAAAGTCGCCATAAGAAGGTTGTGGCAATTGGTGAATGCGGGTTGGATTACTATTATGATTATAGCACCAAAGAAAATCAAATACGTTTGTTTCGTGAGCATATAAAAGCTGCGCAGGAAACAGGATTGCCGCTTGTTATCCATACTAGAGATGCCGATGATGATACAATTGAAATTCTACGCGAAATGCACAAATTTAAACCTTTTAGCGGTGAGATTCACTGTTTTTCGAGTTCAAAAAAATTAGCAGATTTTGCTCTGTCTATTGGTTTTTATATATCGGCTTCGGGTATTATAACTTTTAACAAAAGCGGAGAGCTAAGGGATATTTTTGCCAAGATACCGGAAGATAAACTTTTGATTGAAACAGATTCTCCTTTTTTGGCGCCGGTTCCTTTGCGGGGGCATCGCAACGAGCCGGCAAATGTTCGCTTTGTGGCGGAAAAATTGGCGCAAATTAGAAATGTGTCGTTTGACACAATAGCTGAAATTACTTCGGAAAATTTTTATAAACTTTTCCGTAAGGCCAGCGATAAGGGGAGATATGAGTACTGATGTATAACGTGACTATTTTGGGAAGCGGTGCCGCGCCAGGAGTTCCGGCAATTGCTCTCGGTTGGGGTGAGTGCAATCCTAACAATCCTAAGAACTATCGCACCAGAACGTCAGCATATATTGAATGCGATGATACCAAAATTTTGATTGATACATCACCGGATTTGCGCACGCAAATGCTGCAAAGTAAAATTCATGAAGTTGACGGGGTGCTGTATACTCATTCACATGCAGATCACATGCATGGGATTGATGATTTGCGTGAGATTAATCGCCTTAAGCGTTGCAGCTTGAATTTTTATGCAGTGGCTGATACTATCAGGGTTGTTAAACGCCGTTTTCCTTATTTGTTGGCTTCTCCAGATCGGGTTAATGATGTATCGACACATCCAAGTTTGGTTGCAAATGAAATCGAATATTATCAGCCGTTTTATGTAAAAAAATTAAAAATTATGCCGATACGGCTTATTGGGCACGTTATTCCGTCAACCGGATACATATTTAATGATGGAGATATTGTATATATTGCAGATTATAGGCGTATTGAGGATGTGGCTTTTGATTTTATTAAAAAGCCGGTAAAATTGTTGATAGTGCCGTTGACGACACCGGAAGGTTCGGAGTTTCATGCCGGATTGGAAGAAATTTTGAGAGATATAAAACGGATTGATCCAGAGCGTACAGTTATTAATCATATGGCAACAGAATGCGATTATGATGTAATTCGCAATATTACTCCGCAAAATGTTGAACCGGCATATGATAATATGAAAATTAGTTTTGAGTAGGAGGACAATATGCTGTGTATATATCATATAGCAGATCATGATGGTAAGGGCTCCGGAGCGATAATTAAAAGTGTTTATCCTGAAGCAGAGCTTTTGGGGCTTAATCATGATATGAAAATTCCGTATGATGAAATAGAAAAGCATGAGCAAATTTTTGTTTGTGATTTTGCGTTGCCGGTAGATTATATGTTTGATTTGAGTGAACGCAAAGATTTTACATGGATAGATCATCATATCTCGGTTATTAAGGAATATGAATGCGGCATACAGTCAGGAAAAAAGCCAATTAAAGGGATTAGAAAAGTAGGGCAAGCCGCAATAGAGTTGTGCTGGCAATATTTTTATCCTCAAAGACCAGTGCCGTTGGGGGTTGAATTGCTGGCCAAAAATGATTTGTTTGATTTGAGGGATCCGCGGGTGCGTCCTTTTGAATATGCAATGCAGTCGCTGGGAGTTAATAGTCCAGATGCTGAAGTTTGGGGGCAATTGTTTGACGGAAAGTTGGATATTGATAAAATGGTTTCAGAAGGAAAAAGAATTCTGGAATGGATTAATATCCGTAATTATAGATTGGTTCGCAGCATGGCTTTTGAGAGCCAAATTGATGGGTTGAAGTGCATTTGCGCAAATATGCCGCAGGGATATTCATCATTTTATGATTCACTGCCTAATCTTGCAGAATATGATGTGATGATTAATTTTTATATGAACAAAGAAAGACGCTGGAACTTATCATTTTATTCATCAAAAGCTGATGTCGATGTGTCGGTTTTGGCTGCAAAGTTCGGAGGCGGCGGACATAAAGGAGCAGCAGGTGCATCATCGCTTGAAAAACTGCCGGATTTTTTGCTTCAAAATTTTAAAAGTTAGTTTTTTTGCTTGAAATATAGACAATTAGCGTTAAAATTTTGCATATTAACAAGGAGAGTGAGATGGCTTTAAAGAAAAGAAAAGATGAAGATGTTCGTGTCATCAGCGGATTTGCGGGAGTTTTTCATAAGGTTGTAATGTTTTTTACTTATCCGTTCCGTAATCCGTTGCTTAGTTTGTTAATTGTGGGTGTTGTTGGAGCAATTATATATTTTTATCCGATTGTGTTGCATAATGTTTATCCGGAAGAGGTTTATGATTGGTACACCAAAAAAGTTGATGTTGTTAAATCTAAGGTTGTGATTCCATATGAGCCTAAAGGAACAGATAGTTTGGTTGAAACCAAAAATCACCCTAACTCCAAAGAAATAAGACGTCAGATGTTTGCTCGTGCCAGCGGACAAGCTGCGCAGCGTGTTGATGTTTTGTCACGCGAAGCTGCTAATGTTGTTGATATTAAGGATATTCGGCGCGCAGAAGAAGTGGTAGAAGCTCCGCGCATTAATCAAGATGTTTTTCAGGCCGAAGAAACTAAAATAGTTGAAGATGCCGCAAAAGAAGAGGAGATTGTTGAGGAGGCATTTAATTATGTTGAACATAAGAATGAATATTCAAATCTTGACTATTTGGATGAGGTGATCACCATTCGCGGCAGTGCCAAAGTGTATAACGCCAATGAATTGTCAATAGAAGATGTATATGTGTTTTTATATGGCATATATGTTAATCCTCGCAGCGAAAAAGGCGTGCGTGGCAGTGTTTTTTTGAAAAAATTGCTCAAAGGAGCTGAGGTAAAATGCGATATCTTGGCTTATACCAAAGAAGATAAGACTGCCACAGCAGAATGCTATGTCAATGATGTTGATATCAATAAAGCTATGGTGCAATACGGCTTTTCTAAAAAAGTAGAGTTACGTTAGTTGGGAAGAAAAATATGTGGCAGTTGGTCTTTATGATTAACGGCTATTTTATCAGCGTTTTGGGCTGTGCCATGCTGATAGTTGCCGGATATGATATGTACATATCTTCGTCTTCTTGGTCACATTTTCTAAATGCGGCGTTGTTTACGCTGTTTATAGGAATGTCGTTATTCTTATCTAATCGTACTGAGATTAAAAATGTAAGTATGCGGCAAGGTTATCTTTTGACCACTACCAGTTGGTTGAGTATTAGTTTGCTGGCAACAATTCCGTTTATGCTATATGGGGGTGTGTCTGATTTTCATGATGCGTTTTTTGAAGCGGTGTCAGGGCTTACGGGAACAGGAGCTACGATTTTTAAGGACGTTGAAGCATTGCCGAAATCTATTTTGTTGTGGCGCTCGGTTTTGAATATGACAGGTGGAATTGGGGTGGTTATTTTTGCTGCGGCTTTGCTTCCATTTTTGGGTATTGGCGGAATGCAGATATTTCAGCGTGAAAATTCGGATCTTAATGATAAATTTATGCCTAAATTTCACTATATTGCAAAGAGAATTATCTTGGTTTATATTTTTCTTTTGGTGTGCTGCATTGCTTGTTTATATTGGGCTGGTATGGGATGGTTTGATGCGCTGAATCATGGTTTTTCAACCGTGGCCACGGCAGGCTTTTCAACCAAAAATAATTCAATAGCATTTTTTAACAGTCCAAAGGTCGAAGCGGTGGTTATTGTTTTTATGCTGCTTTCGGCGTTACCGATGACATTTTTTATTATGTTGCTGCAAAATAAGTTTCGCAATTCTTTACGCGCATTGCAGGTGACAACTTTTTTGAAAACGGTGCTATTAATTGTGGTTTTAATGACATTATGGCTGCGTTTTAGCGGAGTTTGCGGTGATATATTACAAGCGCTTCGATATGCAGCGTTTAATGTGGTGTCGATAATAACAACAACCGGATTTTCTTCGACGGATTATTTGTCTTGGGGCGCTTGGGCGGCGGTTGCATTTAGCCTTATCGGATTGATTGGCGGATGTACAGGCTCAACCACGGGATCAATAAAAATATTCCGCTGGCAGGTCGTTGCGGCATTTTTGAGACAGTCAATTGAGCTGGCAATTACACCGCGACGTATGGTGTTGCTGAAGATTAAAAAATTTGTTTTAGGAACAGAAGTCGTGTCCTCGGTTTTGGTGTTTATAACGTTATTTTTGTTTATTGCTGCGACATTAACGTTATTATTAACTCTGAACGGCGTTGATGCTTTTACGGCATTTGCGGCAGTTATGGGGTGTATTACGAATGTCGGCCCCGGAGTTGTGGAAAGTATTGGTCCCAATGGAAGCTTTATGATTTTTTCGCCGATTGTTAAATATCTGCTGATTGGGGCGATGTTGTTGGGACGTTTAGAGATTTTAACAATTTTGGTTGTGTTTACGCGTAGTTTTTGGAGAAACTAAGATGTTTGAAGGCTATGTTGCAGGGAGCTGCGCTAAAGATGAGACAGTGAAAGTGAGGGCAAAATTTCACTGGATTGTGTGGTTGAAGTTTTATATTTCTTCTATAACAATGGGAGCTATTTCTGCTTTTTGCTGGTTGGTAGCATGGCAAATGTATATTGATAATGAACCTGAAATGGCGATTGGAACGATTATTTTTGGTGGGTTGTTTCTCATCTATCCGTTGTATTTATTTTTAAAACTTGAACTGACAGAAATGGCGAGCACAAACCGTAGAGTTGTGTATAAAACTGGTATTATTTCAGTGGAGACTGCAGAAATAAAAATTGATAAGATAGAATCTATACAAATTGTCCAGTCATTTTGGGGGAGAGTGTTAGGATATGGTGATATTTGTTTTTCGGGAACAGGTACAGCCAAAGTTTATTTTTATTATGTAGATAATCCGTGGAGGATAAAACCGCAGATAGAAGAAGCAATTGATGATAGCTTGAAGATATTTCATAATAAAAATTCTGATAATGCGTAGAAAATAAGAAAAATAAAACTGCCGTTAGAGGCAGTTTTATTTTTCTTAGGTTTTTTATTACCAAGCGTAGTTCAAACCGAGCATGGCGGATATGGCGTCATACTCATCACCGAATGTATAGTTGACATGTCCGAATGCTGATAAGGAGCGGGTTATTCCGTATCTTCCGCCAATCTGAATGCGTCCCAGCACGCGGTCACTTATGGTGTCATATTCATCCAAGCCGCGTACGCGTACAGCGCTGCTTAAAGATTTTTGGCTGATTATGCTTGGTTTAATGTACACTTTACTATTGCCATCATAGGAGCGGAAAGTTTTTTCCAATTTTATGCCTCCTTCGAATGCCAACCTTTGAACTGTGTCATATTCGACATGATTGCCAACCCTATCGTCTATGTCATCGTAATCTATTTGAGTATAGAATACTCCTAAGCTTGGTTCGAGGGTAATATCATTTATCAATCGGAATGCGTATCCGACTTCTCCGCCGGCGCCGAACTCGGTGCCTTTGGTGTCGGCATTCATGCCGTCATCGGTGCTGATTTCCACATCTTGGACGCCGCCATAAGCAATGGCTTGCAACCAGAAGTATTCGCGGTCATAACGATAGTATAAACCGGCCAGATAGCTTTCAATTTCGATTGTACTGGCGACATCGGAATAGTATTTTTCGCCTTCGCCGTTCAGGTCATAGTCACCATTGCGATAAGCAAAGAAAATGCCCAATTTGTTGTTCAAATTGGCCTGAAGGTCATATCCCATATCGGCTCCGTATATACTGGATTCTATATCAAATTTTTTGCCGATTTTAGAGTAGATATAGTTTGCGTCTACCCAAAGGTTGCTTTTGGGATCATAACGCCACCAGTCTTCAATAAATCCGCAGCATTTGTTGGTAACTTTGTTGGCGGCAACTTTGTCGCGGATATTGTTAAATATGTTGGAGCTTTGTTCCAATCCGGCAGTGGGCAATCCCAAATAAGCAATAATTTCCGGATTGACTTTGTATCTTTTAGGCTTATCGGGAGTAGGATCGGGGGTAGGATCTGGGGTAGGATCTGGCTGTCCGTCAGAATTGAGGTACCAGACGTAGCTATCATATTCTGATATCCAACTGTAAGGATTGTGCAATACACGCCATACCGTAAAGTCTGAAGCGGTGTTCTCATCATCGTTGGGAACATAGGCAAAAGGAATTTTGCCGTCAGTATAAGATGTTGACAATATATCCAACACTAATTTGGTTGACCCTTGAACGTCGCCGTCAATGTGAATGGTGTCTGCTTTTTTGGTAGTTGGATCGACATTAATCTTCAAAACAGCATTAGGTCCGGCGGTATAGTTTCCGGAGATATTTAAGACATTATCAGCAGTATCTCCGCTGCCCATTGGGCGCATTCTGTATGATGACTGCGATGATGCCGAAGTGCCCAAACCCTCGGTGTTATTGCTGAGATTGATAATACCCTGATTGTTGATACTTCCGGTAATGTTTGAAACGGAAGAAGTTTGATTTAGCAAGGCATTATCAGACAAGTATAATTCTGCATCGCTGCCAACCATATTCAGGTCTCCTTTCAAAGAGACGGTGGCTTGGTTGTTGCTGTCAGACAATACGTTGATTTTATTCCATCCTGAAACTTTGGTATATTCAGTGTTTCCGGTATCGCTGATTTTATATTCGGCAGCATGAAGATTTAGTGTATTGTGTTCTCCGCCTTCGCTGACCAGAGAATTGTTAAAACCGGTATTAATTCCATCAACAATTGATAATGAAGAAACGGTATCATCACCGGATTTGAAAATCACATCGTAGCCATAATCGCCGTTCATAACGGCATTTTTGTAAATGATAACATCTCCGTTGATTAAGGCACCGGAGTTAGCATTTAGCTTGCCGCCGCTTTGGACGGTTAATGTTGTTGCTTTGCCACCGTTGGCAATGTTTAAGGTGCCGCCGTTTTGAACTTCTGTATCTGAAGCGGTTCCCCTGGAGTTAATCGAAAAAACGGAGCCATTGTTGATATGCCAATTAGTGGCATGAAGGCCTTCTATAGAGGAAGCATTGTTGTAAATGGTGGCATCAGATACCGTGGTATCGGTGCTGATATCAAATGTGGAATTTCCGCTCATTTCCAAAGAATGAATGTAGATGACACCAGTATTAGCAATAATTTTACCGCCGGTCATGGTGGTAATTGCTGCAGATGACACCCCCGATACAGTTATAGTTCCTCCGGTCATGGTGGTATTCTCTATTATTCCCTCATTTACTGTAATGCTGCCATTTGAGATATTGATACCAAAACCCCCTCCATGAACGTTCATGGTTCCACCGGTTATGGTGGTATTCTCTGCAATCCCTCCATTAAGGTTCATGGTTCCGCCGGTTATGGTGGTATTCTCTGCATTTACCTCAGTTCCATCATAATTTTCTACGTTTACGGTTGCGTTATTTGATAATGTGCTGTCGACAATTTTTCCATATTGCTGGACTGTTGTGGTTCCCCCGCTGATGGTGTTGTTAGTAGCTGTGCCAATTTTTGACGAAGTGCCGTTGATAATAAAGTTTCCGCCGGTAACAGTTGTATCGTTAGAAGTTCCTTGTACGAGAAGTTTGCCGGCACTGAGTGTGGTGGTGTCGGCATTACCGTTAGCCAAAACGGTAACATCGGCAGAAGCCGATAAATTGCTGTCAGTAAGATTGCCGCCGTTTTGGACGGTGGTGGTTCCGCCGGTGATTGTGTTGTTAGAAGCGGTGCCGTTTATGCGAAAATTGCCGCCGGTTATATTATTGTCGGTTGCTCTTCCCCCGTTATTAACAGTAAGATTGCCGCCGCTTAAATTGTTGTCAGAAGCGTTGCCGGCAACCAGCATAGAGCCGTTGGATATGGTGCTGTGATTGGCAGTGGAGCCGGTGTTTAATGTGGTGGTACCTCCATTAATGGTATTGTTATCAGATTGACCATAAACTTTATATTCACCATTATTTATGGTGTTGGTATTAGCGGTGGCTCCGGGGTTTATGGTAACATCGGCACCGCTTTGCAGGGTGTTGTTGTTAAATTGTTCTCCGGAATTTACAATAACAGTTCCGGTAATGGTTTGATTGATGGTATCAGCAAACGCATCGGAGGCGATAAATGCCATGGAAACGGTTGCTAAAAGAGTGTAGCGAAAAAAGCATGGACGCGATGTGTAAAGACTCACATAATGTTGGTACCAAATTTGTCTGTAATGGTAGTATTGCTTATAAATATAGTCAAGTGTTTTTAATGTT
>CADBMA010000011.1 GCA_902795665.1 uncultured Rhodospirillales bacterium | reverse complement strand
TTCCGCCTTATTACTCGGAGTGTTAAACCTATCATCCATTGCATCTTGGATAATTTTTTGATATTCATCAGATGTTATCGCCCCAATTTGGTACATTTCTCCTGCATACTTATAAGTAAGTTCGTGTGTAATGTCATTGCTATTGACTATTTTATCAATAATACTTTCTTTTTCAGTCAGATACTTTTCCTCATCAATTTCTCCGCTTTTCATTGATTGAAATAAGTTTCTTAAATTATCATACAGTTTTTCTTCTTTTGATGCTCTTGCTTTTCTTGGGGTGGAGTTATAGTGTAATTCATAGTCTTTATTAGGAGAAATAATTGATTGCCTGTTTTCTTCAGAAAATTGCTCAATCCGCTGTTTAATCATTTCATATTCATCTTTTGTAAGGCATTTTACTTTGTGTAAAGAGTGAGCAAATTTTAATGCTTTAACATTTACATCAGGAGCAGAATTATATTTATTTGTTTTCAGGCGACGTATACACTGGGTTTTATACTTCTTAAATTCAGCTTCAGTAAGCCCTTGATCTTCCTTTAAATCAAAATAATCAGATAGAATCTCTAGGTCATCACTAATGAAACGACCATATTCTTTTTCATCGTCTTCATATTCCTTTAATTTATCGGAAATATCATCTAATTCATAATCTAAATCATCACGATCATATTCTGTCATATAAAATTCCCCACCTTTATACTAAAATAATAAATTACAATCGTAAATAATCAATTAAAATCATATCTTTTCCTGCCCGATACATCGCTTAACCAGCAGTGTTGCCATTTTCTGACACCAAACAGAAAAGCCCGATTTTCATCGGGCTTTTTTCTCTTAAAATCATCAACCTTACAAATCGGCAATCACGGATAAGGATACAATTTCGTCCGGCTCACGCACCATACCGTTGGCACCTGCCCCACGTTTTATCATATCCACAAACTCCATGCCCGAGGTAACTTCACCCCACACCGTATATTGACCATTCAGCCACGGCGCATCAGCAAAACAAATAAAAAATTGGCTGTCTCCAGAATCCGGATCCATCGCTCTCGCCATAGAAACCGTACCTCTGACATGAGGACGTTTATTAAACTCGGCTTTCAGCTTTTTGCCGCTACCGCCGGTTCCGGTGCCGTATGGACAACCAGTTTGCGCCATAAAACCGTCAATCACACGGTGGAACTTCAATCCGTTATAAAAACCTTGACGCACCAGTTCTTTAATTCTTGCCACATGTTTCGGAGCATCATCCTCAAACATCTCAATCACCACATCGCCGTCTTTCAACTTCAGCAACAGCGAATTTTCGGCATTTTTGACATTATATTTAGCTTTTTCTTTCTTGGAACGGGTTGCACTTTGGGTGAGTTTTTTGGTGTTTGCTCCGCTTAGTTTTTGGGTGTCAGGCTTATTGAGTTGAGCTGTTTTTTTATCTTTTAACAATTCTGGCATTTTAATTTCTCCTGATTTTTGTTTGTCTGGTTTTTATATAGGAATTGTTTCAGCTTTTCGCAACTCCTAAAACATAATTTAAGCGTTCTTCCCAATCAAGACCTCGGGGATAGTTATTATGAATGTTCTTCAAAATATTGCGAATGCCGCGGTTGTTGGCAATTTGAATGGCAAGTCCGGGGCGGGCGTTTAATTCCAGCATCATGGGTCCGCGGAATTTGTCGAGTACAATATCGGCTCCCAAATATCCCAGTCCGGTCATATCATACCCCTTGACGGCAATCTCTAAATGTTCACGCCACAGAGGAACTTGCAATCCCATTAAATTGGCGCCGGTGTCAGGATGAATGCTGATTGGACGATTGTGTTGAACTGCAGAAATGGCTTTGCCAGTTTGAATGTCTATACCAACGCCGACGGCTCCTTGGTGCAGATTGGCTCTTCCGCTGGATTCTCTGGTGGCCAGACGCATCATTGCCATTGCAGGATAACCTTGATAAACAATAACTCTAACATCAGGAATGCCTTGAAAACTGTAATCTTGAAACTGGTTTGAAAAATGCACCATTTCTTCAATAATAGCTACATCATACTGACCGCCCAAACTGTACAGACCGCTCAAAATGTTTGATATATGCTGATAAACTTCATTATAGCTCAAAACTTTTTCAGATGCGGTAACAAACTCTTTATCGGTATATTTTTTGATGACCAACACGCCTTTTCCGCCGGAGCCGTGAGCCGGTTTTATAACAAATTCATCAAAATTTTTGACCAGTTCTAAAAAATTATCAACCTTATTTTGAACCTCGATTACACCAATTAAGCGCGGTGTATTAATGCCAATTTTATTGGCAAGAGCCTTGGTTTGAACTTTGTCGTCAACCAAAGGATAAAGACGTCGTTTGTTATTATGTGCAATAATATCATAGTTGCGGGCGTTCATGCCTAATACTCCGGCGGCGCGGAGCTGCGATGGAAAAACTATTTCAGGAAACCATTTGAACATTATTTTTCCTTTTGAGCAAGCGAAGCAAAGCGCATTAATTCAGTAAAGCGATATCCGGTATAAGTGCCAAGCAGCATAACAATAAACAGGATAACCAAATTAAGTTCATTAAACGCGAACATAATGTGGCGAATGTAATCATTTACAATTACAAAGTAAGTGACAATGGCCACCAGAATACTGTATATAATTTGTTTAATGGCATTGATAGATCCTTCTTCTTCCCAAGTTATGGAAGCGCGCTCAATAATCCATGCGGTAATGATTATTGGGAAAAATAGAGCAGAAGAAGCAATTGACCAGTCCCAATTATAACCGATAACAGCCAAAATCTGGATAATCAGAATTACCAGAATTACCACGGCTGAAATTCGCGGAACCAGCAAAAGATTAAGTTTTGATAAAGCGGCACGGATTATAACACCTATGCCAATAATTAAGGAAAAACAAATTAATCCTGACCAAAAACCGGTTTCAACCAAAGACATTGCAATAAGCATTGGTGTAAAAGTTCCCATGGTCGAAATGCCGATTACGTTACGCATAATTACAACTACCAAAATGGCTAACGGAAAAATCATCAGCCATTTTATAGCATTTTGCTGATTGAGCGGAAGGCTGTAAATTGAATAACCGAAGTTTTCAGATTGATTGGCTAGTTTGGCGCGGTGTCCGGCCAGATTGAATGATGAACGCAGTGACTTCATGACCGAATATTTAATGGAAGAATTTTGTCCTCCGGTAACATCAAACATTGATTGTCCGCCGCGTTGAAAAATTACAAAATCGTCGGGAAGCCCCTTTTTGCCGGAATAGATATCATATATTTTCCACATCTTGTCCATGTAGGCTTCAATCATAATGTCAGGAACAAAAGTCTTTTTTTCTTCAAGAAGTTTTATGCCGCGCACCATGCGAGCAGAAATGTTTTTAAGAGCCAAAAGATTGATAATTACTTCGGCTGTATCTTTATCAGAGCTACGCTCCGGCATGAATGATTGGACAGTTTCGTCAGGCGGCGTCTGGTTAAAAAGATGAATAATTTTCTGCACGGTATCGCCTTTTTGCGTTTCAGACATTTCTAAAATTTGGTTGGCAACATTAAGAGATTGCTCGTCGAGAATTGGTTGAATAATTTTGTCCGGTTCTTCGGCGGGAGTTTTGCCGCGGCCTTCAATATTGTCGTACAACAAAACACGATAATAAATGTTTTGACGTTTTCGGTGGGCAGGTGATGATAATAAAATTCTTTCATTGGTCTCGGAGATATCATAATTTTTGGCCAAGACATCTTCATTTAAAACCTTAAATTCTTTTGATGGAGATGGTCTGGCGATGGATACTTTTATGTTTTCTCCTGTTGGTGTGAAAGAAACATGGGCCTCAACTGTCCAAACTGCGGTTTTTTGCTTAGGGGTAAGGTTAAAACCCCAATATTTTATTTTGTAATATGCGCTATAAGCGGTAATAATTATAGATAGCAAAAGCCCGATTGATAATAAAATGCGTACAGATTTTAGTTTATGTAACATTGAAAGCCTCAATTATTTCAGAGTGTTGCTGATTGATGTATCAACAATGGCTCGTCCGGTTAAAATATTGCGTCCGATTAATCCTTGATATACAAATTTGTCACGTTCAGCAAGAGAGAATTGAGAATTAATAATTTCTCCGCCAAATTTGATTTGCATAATGACAACTATGCGTTCTTCGTTTCCTTCAGCGCGTTTTACCGTTTGTTGACGGTATATTTTTTTCTCAAAATGGTGCTTTTCGCCATTTTTGCGATTTACTAAGTCAAAAGATACCCATTTTTCTCCATCGCGTTCAAATAGCTCGCGATTAGAAATGTCAATTGATGAAGTTTCGGCTCCGGTATCAATACGGGAGTTAAAAGGTGTTTTCATTGGTAAAAAATAAACCGGCTCAACTGCTCCGATAATTTTAAGGTTTGTTTTTTGGGGTTGAGGTTTAACTTCCGGTGCTTTAATTTCCACTCCGGGGACAATAGCGGGACGAATATCGCTTCGGCATGATGAGTTTAATAGAGCCAGCATGAGTGTTGCGATAATTTTTGTTAGATTGTTTTTCATTTATGCTCTCTATGCAATTGCAATTTATGGTAATATTTATCGCCACTTTAATTGCAATCATTTAAAAATGCAAAATAAAAAAACATTTTTGTTGCATATTTTAATAGCAGATTGAAAAAACAATATATATTGTGTGTTTAAAGAGGTCACGAATCGCATTTTTGATATTAACAATAGCGATCCGTAACCCATATATTTAATTTAGAAGAATATTGTTGCGCGCAGCGAAAATGTTGTTGCGTAGTCAGATTTTACATTTTGCGCCGGATCAATATAAAATTGGATATCCGGTGTTAAAGTTGCCCATTTTGATATTCCCCATGCCCAATAGGCCTCAATTATTTTTTCGCTGTTATGATCAATGCTGCTGCCGACAGCTTTTTCATCTATTTTGTTATAAGCAAAAGCCAAGCCGATTTGGTCTAAAGGATTGCGATTGAGCGGATTGTTGTATACACCTCCCAAAACCCAAGATTGATTTATGGTGGCAACGCTGCCTGATACTCCGTTAATGCGCCCGAAAATTGCAAGTTTTTCGCCAATATTTTGGCTCAAATTAATTGACCAGCCGTTAGTGGTTTCGGGTTGCGCCTTAACTCCGGGTTGATTATACATCAAAACAGAAATTTCGCTCTGACCGAGGTTGTTTATTGTTGGGGTATAAGCGGCATAAGCAAAAGTTGTAAAATGCTTTTCATCAAGATTGTTAAAGCGTATGCTTTGTGCGGTAATGTTGGTTGCATCTTGCATACCGATTGTAAAGTTCCATTCATTATTGGGGGCGATTTGCACATAAGTTCCCAATCCGGCGGTAGAATAAGTTGAAGATGCGTTTTGCGACAAAGCATAGTTGATAAAGTT
>CADBMA010000010.1 GCA_902795665.1 uncultured Rhodospirillales bacterium | reverse complement strand
GTGGCACGGCCACCGCGCCAACTTGGCATTGTGCCTTGACCAAACAAAATATTTTGTATCTGGCAGCTAATACAAAAAAACTCCCCACCATCGGGGAGTTTTTTATATCCCTAGCCGCTACTTCGTATGCAATGAGGCAATCATGTATCAATGGTTTCTTCTCAGAAACTATTGCCCCGCAAAGTGCCTACTTTACAAATATTTTCAAAATGTTACTCTCCAACACAAGGAGAATATAATGCTACGGACATACACAATAAAAGAAGAAATATGGAGCAGCGTCGTTCACGGACTTGGAATCCTGTTCGGAATTGCCGCTCTGACTGTACTGACTGCAATGGCTTCGCGCTTTGGCAACGCTTGGAGTATTGTATCATCTGCCATTTTCGGAGCTTCGATGATTCTGCTCTATTCTGCATCAACTCTCTACCATGCCATCACCAACGAATATGCCAAAAAAATTCTGAAAAAATTTGACCACATTGCTATATATTATCTGATTGCCGGCTCATATACTCCTTTCTTGCTGGTCAATTTGCGCGGCACTACCGGATGGATAATTTTTGGAATTATCTGGGGTTTGGCCATTATCGGCACCATTCTCAAAATATGTCTTTCCGGAAACGGCACCAAACTTTGGTCCATCGGATTATACCTAGTGATGGGATGGATGATTGTCTTCGCCTCAAAAAATCTTGTAAACAATATTTCAACCCTTGGATTGATATTTCTTATCCTTGGCGGGCTGTTTTATACCGGAGGAATCGGATTTTATATATGGAAAAGCCGCAAATATACCCACGCAATTTGGCATTTTATGGTATTAACCGGAACAATTATGCACTTCTTTGCAGTGCTTTTCGGCTGCGTGCTGATTTAATTTTGAGGCAAAATATCCTCTCGGCAATCATCGCCATTAAAATTATATGACGAAATTATCCCATTGTTAATTATAAACGAAACTTGGCAATAATATTGCGATGTCAAATCCGGTTCCGGCGGCAAATCTACACTATCAACCGCCGAATATACAAATTGAGTCGGATATGGATTTTGCATACCATTTGAGGCATGAAAATTATAAGTATAAACTTGTGTTTCCGCATCTATAGCCGCCTGATTATCCGGCAGTCCCCACTGCTCGGTAAGCTCCATTGGCGTATTGCCAACCCACCCCTCCAAACTTGAGGCAAAATTGGGATGATATTCCGAGCATCCAAAAAGCATTAGCAATATTAATATCAGTTTAATCATTTTTTCCTCCTGTACCAATATTGCTGATATAGTTTACAAACCGAATTTTTCAATAATACAAAACTATATTTAAGTATAGATACAAAAAAAGCATTACCAAGGGCAATGCTTTTTCTTTCAGATTAATATAACCTATTCTCCATATCCGCCGCCTCGTCTGGAGCGTGGCATATTATGTCCGTCCATCGAATTATCTCTATGTCCTTTGCGGCGTTCTGTAACCAATCCCATATCACGGGCTTTTTTCTTTATTGCCCTAAAGTCATGATCAGGAATGCCGCCCGGTTCAAAGCGAGGCTCAGGAATGTCACACTCATGAATTCCATATCTAATTCTGTCCAAATCTGCTTGTGCGTTTTTCCAGCACTTGCTTACCGCAGTTCTTTCCGGGTTTTCAGATGCTCCGGCTTCCAAGTTTTTAATATACGCATCTTCAATTTGTTTTTTAGCAACATCTGTCTGCGATTCATACATTGCTTTATACAAACCTTCATAAATCAGCGGATCCATCTCATGAACCGAGGTGCTCAGATCAATATTTCTGCTGGATGTATATGAAATCAGCGCATTTCTTTCTTTGTCGTTCAAATCAGGACTTTTTATCAAAGATTGAACGTCTTGAGAAACATACTTTTCATAGATATTATACAGCTTTGCAAGAGCCAACTTGGCACCAATTGCCATAGCTGCTCCATTGTTTGACTTTTCATCAGAATTAGCCTCTGCCAAAATATTTTCATATACAGATCGCAAACCGGTTCCCGTTCCGTCTGCATTCTGCGCGCCATAGTCCTCCCACATATTGCGGAATGGATACAAATTATACGAATATTCTGCCCATCTGATTTCACGGCACTCAGGAATACTGCGGTTTTTGCCATCAAGCGGATCGCCAATCCCTTTCGCTTGCAGCTGTCTGCGCATTTCTTGAACCATATCATAACGATATTTATAATATTTTGGACTGTTGGTACCAACTTTGTCTCCGGCTTTTTTAGTCATTTTTTGATAACGTTCGGCACTAATATTATGTCCGAGCGGTATCATCAAACGTTTACCCAAAGCCTCACGAAACTTGGATTCATCTTCTTCAGACAAACCAACCATCCTGACATATTTAACTCCGTTGGCATAAAGCTGGCTAACCAACTCATATATATCATCTTGGCTCATATTGCCGGAATATGCCACCTGAAGACGTCCGTTCTTAACCCTTACAAGATATTTACGCTTATATTTTAGTTTAACTTCTTTGGTCTTTTTATCCATTTCTGCTTCAACACGTCTTGGTTTCATGCTGTCAGAATCATACATTGTAAAGGTTGTCCATCCGCCAAGCGCACGGCCTTGATACCAACGCATATTTTCATAACCGAGCTTACCAAAAGCATCTCGAATTGAATTACATACTTCACTGTGCAACTGTTCCGCTGTTTTTTCATCTTTGGAAGAAGATTTTTTATTTTTCTTAGGAGCAGTTTGGAGCTTTGCATCTTGATTGTCGTTCGCAGAATTTTCATCTTCTGCATTATCATTTTCGGCGCTAAAGAACCCCGATAGATTGTCATAATCACTATCTGAAACCAAATCATCATTATTATCAGCTGCATTATTTTCCTGTCCATCAGCTTCTTCTTCGCTGTCTGACAGCTCGCTTTCATTATTCTGCACTGCCGAAAGAGCTTTATCAGCCGCATCATGATCATCAATCGGTACTGAAACTAAAGATTGCAATTCCTGACCACTATCTTTTGCGCGAAACTCATTAACAGCATCATCAAACTGTTGCTGTGTCTTTTTATCTGCATTTTCAAGCTTAAGGTTAGAAACATCGACAACCAGCCCCTGCCCTTTGAGAAAATCAATCATAGCCAGTATTTGTTCCTTGTCCATATTTTCAGGATCAAACGAAACCCGTCCATCCGATACATACAAATTAGTCCCCGCAGGTTTCAACAAACCTATCTTTAACAACAAACTATTATCGACTTGTTCTAAAGCCGCTTCCGCAACATTTTCTTCGATTAAGCCTTTATCTAAATACAAATGTTGACTATCTTCTTCTGTTATTGTTTCAGGATTTATGTTTTGGCGGTTTTCTTCATCATTAATTGCTTTCTCGTCCACTTTAAAAGCTCCGCCGCTATCACTCAGTTTTGACATAACCAAATGAAACTGATTATACAATTCCACAAACTCTTTCGGATTTGTCTTAAACAACTGCCGCCCTTTTACAGCATGTTGCTTAGCAAAGCATGCCTTTTTATACTCCAACGCATGCTCTTCACTTTTAGTATCATTTTCTGCCGACTCTTTCAGCAATTTTCTATGAGTTTCCAATTTTTTAATGCGCTCATCAAAGATTCTCTCTATATCCTCTTGGGTATATTGCACATCATCATCGTGCGGTGCAATCAAAAAATAAGGTCTGCTGTTTGCCATATCAAAATCCTCCGACAATAACTAATTATCGCTATAATAGCATGTCTGTACAAAAAATCAAGCTATTTTTGACAAAAAACTAATTATATCGACGGATAATACCGTTCAATATACCTTGCACTTTAACTCTTGAAGGATGAAGTTTACGGATTTCATAATCTTTGTTGCACGGTTTAAGCCAAATTTCATTATCTTTCTTTTGCCATACTTTCAAAGTAGCTTCCGCGTCATCGACAAGCGCAACCACTATCTGCCCGTTATCTGCATTATTTGCCCGTTTAATAATTGCCAAATCGCCATCCATAATACCGGCTTCAACCATCGATTCTCCTTCAACCCGCAATGCATAAAACTCCCCGCGTTCAACCAAATCAAATGGCACTGAGGTTGTTTCATTTTCATATGCAATCGCTTCTATTGGGGTACCAGCGGCAATTTTTCCATATAAGGGGATTTGCACCGAAGAATTTTGCAGTGCTAATTTAATCTTCTTCTCCTCCTCAATAATATCCCGCGGCTTAAATTTTGGAGTTTTCAACACTTCTAATGCTCTGGCTTTATGAGGAAGTTTGCGTATAAAATCACGCTCAATCAATTCTTCAATCAACGCAAATATGCCTGATTTTGATTTAATTCCAACGGCATCTTTCATTTCATCATATGACGGACAGCAGCCGTTTTCTTTAATTGTGTTATCAATAAACATAAGCAATTTGTACTGTTTTGGCGTCAACATAGCAATTCTCCTAATCTCACATACAAATGTTCTACTTTAGTTCTTTATAACAGTCAAGTTTTTTATTGCAAGTTTATGCAGACTCGTTTATTATCACTGCAGTTTTGATAACAATTTTAGAAAATGGAAGATAAAAATGGCTACGGAAACAAACATTCACAGAGAATCAAGATTGGCAAAATTGCAAACCCTAACTGACAAAGGCTACAACCCATACCCCTATTGTTTCAAACCCAATGCCTTTGCTGCTGAATTGCAAACCAAATACGCTGATTTATCAGCCGGTGAAGACACCGAAGACCGCGTAACCGTTGCCGGACGTGCCATGGCCGTACGCAATAGCGGAATGTTTATCGACCTTAAAGATATTAGCGGCAAAATTCAAGTGTTTTGTCACAAATCACATCTTGATGAAAGCAACCTTGAATTATTAAAAAGCCTTGATGTCGGCGATTTGGTCGGTGTCAGTGGTTTTGTCCGCCGCACTCCGCGCGGTGAACTTTCAATTGCTGCCGAAAAATTTGACATTATTGGCAAATCATTGCAGCCTCTGCCTGAAAAATTTCACGGATTAACCGATATTGAAGCTCGCTATCGTCAACGTTATGTCGATTTTATCATGAATGATGACAGTAGAGAAATTTTTCAAAAACGTTGCCGCATTATATCTGCTGTTCGCCATTATTTTGAACAGCATAACTTTCTTGAGGTTGAAACTCCAATGCTCCAAACCATTATGGGCGGAGCCAACGCCAGACCTTTTATAACCCATCATAACACTCTTGATATGGATTTATACCTCCGTATTGCACCGGAACTATTCTTAAAACGTCTGGTTGTAGGCGGTTTTGATCGCGTGTTTGAAATTGGACGCAATTTCCGCAATGAAGGAATTGATAAAAAACATAATCCGGAATTTACAGCCCTAGAAGCTTATCAAGCTTATGCTGATTATAATGATATGGCTGAACTTATTCCCGATTTAATTCGCTTTGTTTGCCGTGAGGTTAATGGTAGCGAAATTCTAAATGTCAACGGTGTGGAAATTGACTTGTCTAAACCCTTTGAGCGCAAATCTATCGTTGAATTGGTTGAGCAATATACCGGTGTCAACTTAATGAACGCTGAAACCGTAGAACAAGCTCGCGAAATGGCAAAATCTGTTGGTATCGATGCCTCTGATTGCAGCAATTGGGGAAAAGTCGTTCAGCTTATGTTTGATGAAAGAGTAGAGCCTAAGCTGATGCAGCCGATTTTGGTTATGGATATGCCGCGTGATATTTCACCTTTAGCTAAAACACACCGCTCAAATCCTCGTCTGGTAGAGCATTTTGATGCTTATGTCGG
>CADBMA010000009.1 GCA_902795665.1 uncultured Rhodospirillales bacterium | reverse complement strand
TTTGATAAACTGGTTCAGCCTAAAGTAGATGGCAAAAAAACGAAGGATTCTTCAACCCCAAAATCGGCAGAAGGATACAATAAAACAGAACAAGATAGCATGGATCGACTAATTGATATGGCTATAGAATAATTTTATAGAGGAAAAGATGCACTCAATTCATTCTTTGATGATCGACCTGACACTCATTACTATCTATGCCGGTATTATAACCTTAATATTTAAGAAACTAAAACAACCCACGGTTTTAGGGTATTTGGTTGCCGGTATTTTAGCCGGACCATACTTTAGCTTGGTTCCCACAGTTACAGACAGAGAAAATCTTGAGATATGGGCCGACATCGGGGTTATTTTTTTGCTGTTTGGATTGGGATTAGAGTTTAGTTTTAAAAAGATGATTAATGTTGGAAAATCAGCCCTGATAACCTCAAATGCCAACATATTTTTTATGCTCTTCTTGGGGTACAATATCGGATTGTTGATGGGGTGGTCAACAATAGACAGCTTTTTTCTGGGTAGCATGATTTCAATGTCATCAACAACAATCATTATAAAAGCTTTTGAAGATTTAAATGTAAAAAAACAAAAATTCACCGATTTGGTTTTTGGTGTTTTGGTTGTTGAAGATATTGTCGGAATCTTGATGTTAGTCTTGCTTCCCACCATCGCGCTCGGCAGCACAATAGACAGTAAAGAGCTCTTTATAAGCACTATAAAATTGGTGTTTTTCTTAGTATTGTGTTTTATAATCGGAATTTATTTGGTTCCCAGTTTTCTTAAAAAAATATCTGGTTTTTTAAACGATGAAATGCTGCTGCTGATATCAATAAGTCTATGTTTTGGTATGGTTTTGCTGGCAACATCTTCGGGTTTTTCTTCGGCGCTGGGAGCTTTTATTATGGGATCAATTTTGGCTGAAACCGAAATTGTTGAACGAATAGAAAAAAATATCAAACCACTAAAAGACTTTTTTGGGGTTGTCTTCTTTGTTTCGGTAGGAATGATGGTAAACCCCATGATGTTTGTGAAATATACTGTCCCAATTTTAATTGTCACTGCACTGGTGATTATTGGTAAAGTATTTTTTTCTTGCTGGGGTTTTTTGTTTTCGGGCGAAACCTTAAAAACCTCAATTCAAGGCGGTTTTTCTTTAGCGCAAGTCGGCGAGTTTGCGTTTATTATTGCCAGTCTGGGAATGAGCATTAATGTTCTTAGCGAACAGGTCTATCCGGTTATTGTGGCTGTTTCGGTAATTACGACATTTTTAACTCCGGTTATGATAAAATCAGCACCATTTGTTTATGAATGGCTCAATCGAACCCTGCCGCAAAAATGGATTAAACACATCGAAAATACATCAATTGCAAAAGAAAGTAAAATAGAAGAACAGCACTGGAAATTGCTGTTTAAAAATTATTTTATAAGATTAATCTTATTTTCAATGATTTTACTGACCATTATAGCGTTATCAGGTTATTTTATCAAACCGGCAATCCACGAAATTATGCCCAACCAAATGGCACGCGTTACCGTGACACTCATAACCTTATTGCTGATGTCACCGTTTTTGAAAGCACTCCTCGGGTGGGAAACGGTTTTACCGATAGTTTTTCAAGAAAAAATTAAAAAATTTTTTAACAAAAAGAACGTAGCAAAAGACACCGATAAATCTTCCGTTTCTTGCAATCTTTATGATAAGCAAACATATGAAAAAAAGTTTTTAATATTAAATCACAAGGTTGCTACTATTTATTACAAACTATGGACGGCCAAAAAAATCAATCGGTTTCCGCTAATATTGCTCACCAGTTTTCGCTTGGTTACGGTTTTGTTTTTTATCTCGATGGTTGTACACACATTTTTGACGGACAATTCAAAAGTTACCCTGCTCTTATGTCTGATTTCTTTTATAATTTTAACAAAATCGCGCTGGTTGTTTGAGCAATACACAAAAATGGAAAGACAGTTTTTGAACAATCTTAACGGAAATGAAAACACCAAACAATAAAAGACATTGCCCTACAGCAATGTCTTTTATCAAAATTGGTGGAGCTAAGGAGGATCGAACTCCTGACCTCTTGAATGCCATTCAAGCGCTCTCCCAGCTGAGCTATAACCCCAAAAGCAAGTACCATATAGCATACCGCTTTTAAAAAGTAAAGAGAAAAAAACAAGCACCATATAAATTTTATATCAAATATTCTGGCCAACAATTTACAATAATTTTTATCCGCAAACAATCGCGCCATGTTTTGAGGCCTGAATAAGGTTTATTACGAAGGTGTTTGCTAAATATCTAAATCATCAACAAATTTAGCACGCTCAATAATAAACTTAAAACGCAGCTCCGGATTTTTACCCATAATACGCTCAACTTGGCGGCGTGTTTCAAATGCCTCTTCTTTTCCTTCTTCGGTTGCGGTATCAGGAAGCATCACGCGTAGCAAGGTGCGTTTTTCTTTATCCATGGTTGTTTCTTTAAGCTGCTGCGCGCTCATTTCTCCCAACCCTTTAAAGCGGCTTATATCGGCCTTTGTGTTACCCTTTAGCACTTTTTTCAAAATCCGCTCTTTGTCGTCATCATCAAGCGCATAATAGTTTTTGCCGGCTGCAGCAATCTTATATAAAGGCGGGGTTGCAATAAACAAATGTCCGTTTTCAATCAAGCGAGGCATTTGCTGATAGAAAAACGTCATCAACAGCGATGTAATATGCGCACCGTCGACATCGGCATCGGTCATGATAATAATTTTTTCATACCGCAGATTTTCTTCTTTATAATCGTCTTTAATTCCGCAGCCTAAAGCCTCAATCATATCTTTAATTTCTTGGTTTTGAGCAATTTTATCCAGAGATGCGGCGGCAACATTTAAAATTTTTCCCCGCAAAGGCAAAATTGCTTGTGTCGCACGGTCACGCCCTTGTTTAGCAGAACCTCCGGCAGAATCGCCCTCAACGATAAAAATTTCGGTATCTTCGGAAGAGTTGCGTGAGCAGTCAGCCAACTTACCCGGCAAGCGCAGTCGCTTGGTTGGTGTTTTTCGCAGTTGTACTTTTTCTTCTTTTTTCTTACGCCGAAATTCTGCGCGAGCAATTACATAATCCAATAATGCTGAGGCGTTTTCTGTATCAGAAGATAGCCAGTGATCAAAAGCATCTTTGAC
>CADBMA010000008.1 GCA_902795665.1 uncultured Rhodospirillales bacterium | reverse complement strand
TTTGAATTTTAATTCTTCGTTGTTGACGGAGATTACAACCTGATAGGTTACAACGTTAGAAGTAGTTACAGCTTCGTTGCGAACTTGTACAACCTTGCCTTCAAAAGTTTCGTTGGGAAAACTGTCAACGTTAAAACGAACTTTTTGCCCTTCTTTGACTTTGGCAATGTCAGCCTCAACCACAGAAGCCTCAATTTGCATTTTGGTGAGATCTTCAGCAACATTAAAGAGGGTAGGAGTTTCA
Source organism: uncultured Rhodospirillales bacterium (assembly GCA_902795665.1). Lineage (GTDB taxonomy): Bacteria > Pseudomonadota > Alphaproteobacteria > RF32 > CAG-239 > JAFUYI01. The sequence goes on along the minus strand of CADBMA010000008.1, from coordinate 2,778 downwards.
AAACTGGCGGCTACGGTTTGTCCTTCTTCTACGCTTTTGGAAACAATAATACCGTCAACAGGAGAAACAATTTTGGTGTATCCGAGTTGAATTTTATTATAATCGAGAGCAGCCTGAGCTTGCTCAACTTGTGCTTTGTATAAAGCAACGTTAGCAACTGCGGTATCATAATTTTTTTGAGCTTCATCAAGCTCTTTATCGGCGGAATAATTTTGCTTGTTTAATTTGGTAATGCGTGCAAGGTGTTTTTTATAATAGTCGCGGCTGGCTTCGGCGCTCATTACTTGTGCTTTGGCTACATCAAGATTGGCTTTTTCTTTGGCTACGTTTGATTCAAAAGAAGCGGGGTCAATTTCAGCCAATAATTGGCCTTTTTTTACTAAGGAATTATAGTCAACATAAATATTTTGGATTCTTCCTGAAACTTGTGTTCCGACATCGATATTGGATATGGGATTAATGGTTCCCGAAGCAGATACCATTTCAGTGATGTCGCCCTTGGATAGTTTGGTAGTTATAAATTTTTTTTCGCTGGTGGTATTGTGGCTGAAATACCAATATCCTGCCCCAAAAATTGTTAAGGCTATAACTAAAAATATTGTTTTTTTCATTTATTTTACCTTAGAAAAATTGACTGTATACACTTCATTTAACGTAATAATAGGAATAAAAGTTCAAAAAATCCATAATTTTTTTTATTTATTACTTGCAATCGGATGTTTTTTTGTCTATATTTGTAGGCAGTATTAATTAAATATATTTATTATGAATCAAGAAAAAATGAAAGCAAAGGCTTTTCGCAAAAGCTTGGAAAAGGCTGACAATCAGCTGATTGTTGAGAGTATTGACGAGGTGTGCAACGCCATGAGAAAAGACAGTTTCGACAAACCGACTGTCAAGCATCGCGTTGAAATCATGCTGCGCAACAAGCGCCCACGAGTCAACAGTATCACGCGTTCCTCATATCGGAAACTGTGTGATTTTGCACGAGTTTGTGCAGCCGGCAACAGTCAAATGCTTGGGTTGGTTACCAAGTTTGAAAAAAACTTTGCAATCTAAAAAAAACTCTTAAAAAATGGCGAAAAAATTTACTCCACCAGAGGTGGAAGCCCTACGTCAAGAGTGGCGTAGGAAAAATCCGCGAGAAGCGGAAAGGAGATACTTAAAAAAGAATCCTCCAGCAAAAGAACGGCTGCCCGATGAAAATATCATTGATGCCGTTCCTATCTCGGAGCTGTCGGACACAGAGCTATCCAAGGTCAAAAAAGAAATGACGGATCTATGGCGTACGATGTACGATCGCCGCCACGATTGGTTACAACATCATGATCTTGATGAGGTGGCTATGAGTGACAGCGAAAAAGAACAATTCCGAGAGTATATCCTTCGGTATGAAGGGTTGGAGGAATGTTCGACGGAAACGGAAAACCTGCTAATCGAAGGTTTGAAGTATCCGGAGAAAAAAGCGGATATTTCTGCTTTCTGCTTTAAGTATCTTGATGCCAAATATGACACGGAAAAACCGTCGTCAACTTTATGGCTGGGGATTTGGAGTAGAAATTTTGTGCCGCTTGATGCGGTACGGCTGATGATCCGCCACGACAACAACAGTGGTAAGTATAGTTGCCGTGAATGTTTCAAAGATGTTTGGCCCCTTATTGAAAACAAGGTGTTAAATCATTTGGAAAGAGAACGGCAGCTAAAAAATTCTCGCGCTGTTGTCAGAAAAGTTTTTCTCGAGCATTTGGTTTATTTGTTCGGGGAATAAAAAAATGCGTTTACCAGTGATGGTAAGCGCTTTTTTTTTGCAATATAAATTTGGCTAGTTGCCTTCTAAATGCAGCAGCAGTGAAGTGGCAATCATGCTTATAATCATTGTCGGAGCCCAAACGGCCAGCCATATCGGAATATAATTATTTATGCCAAATGCGTAAATGACCTGCGACATAAAATAAACTATAAATCCGGTAGAAATGCCGCCGACAATCAAATACATTACTCCGCCGCGGCGTACGTTTCCTCGCAGAGCAAATATAGCGGCCACCAACACCATAGCCATAAGTAAAAATGGAGATGCCCATAATGATAAGTAGCGCATTTTGTGCCTGACTACAGAAAATCCGGATTTTTCATAAAATTCTATTGTGTCTGGCAGATTCCAAAAAGAAATAGCTTCCGGATCTATAAAGTTTTCTTTTATCCGTTCAATGCTTAATGATGTTTTATAATCAAAGTTGTTAATGGTTACCGTTGGTTTTCCGGTTTCGAAAATTTTTACATCTTTCATTTCAATCTGCTGGTCATGTAATTCTGCGGCATAGGCTTCAAGTCTCCGCAAAAGTTGAGAATTTCGGTTCATTTCTAACAGACTTACTTTGCGGAGCAATAACATATCTTCTTCTTGACGAACGGATTTGGCCTCTAAAACAAGAATTTTTCCGTCTTCAGCAGCTTCGCGAATCCATAGTCCTTTATTGGAAAACAGTACAGCATTGGGGTTTTTGGTTTTGAAACGGTAATCCATAGTTTCGTAAACTTCATATAAATATGAAGAAATGGGATTGATGACCATAATATTGAGCATTCCGACTATAAAAACAGCGCTTAAAATCGGAGTTAGAAATCCCCAGACAGATACTCCGGCGGCGCGCATAACTACAAATTCGTTTGAGCGGCTAACTTTCCAAAAAGTTATCATTGCCGCAATCATCATAACAAACGGAAATACCAGTTCAAATGTTCTAGGTAGTTTTGAAAAAGCCATTTTTAGAATGAATA
>CADBMA010000007.1 GCA_902795665.1 uncultured Rhodospirillales bacterium | reverse complement strand
TTTTTTTAATTGGCGGATGAGGAGGGATTTGAACCCCCGTTACGGGATTGCCGTAAACACGATTTCGAGTCGCGCGCATTCAGCCTCTCTGCCACTCATCCATTCCAGCCTCTCTGCCGCTCATCTCTGAAACGTATTTTCTTATTAAAATCAAATAATCAAATTTGCAAGTTTTTTTTACATATCGTCGCAAAAATTTACATTTGATCGAGCAATTTGCGATAATAATCAGCCACCGCTTTTACACGCGGTATATCTTTGGTATTATTATTTACAATTAGATACAGAGGCAGTGCTGAATTAATTTGAAAATTATCAAGCATAACCAAATCTTCTTGCCGACAGTTTCTGGGCATAATACCAATTCCTGATCCGTGTTTTATAGCTTGTTTCACAGCATAGTTCGAATTTGATGAAAATGAGCAGTGTTTAGCTTTATCAAGAATTTCTTTCCATTCTTCAAATTTTGCGTATTTATATCCGGAGTCAGCAATTCGGTGATTTTTTATTAAATCGTCGATATCTTTCGGAAAACCATATTTGTTTAGATAAGTTGAAGACGCAAACAAGCATAGCTCCATAGATTTTTGATACAATAAAGAATAATGCTTTGAGCTTTCATCAAAAGTGAAAACAATAGCCAAGTCAGCGCCAATTTCTTCATAATTAGGAGATTCAACAGTTGTAAGTGAAGTAATTTTAACATCTGGATGTGTATCAAAAAATCCACTAATATCATCAAGCAAAAAATTAGTCCCTACTGCCATTGGCAAACATACCGAAACATCTCCTTTATATTTATTATCTTCGGGACGCTGGTTATAAATTTGATCCAAAATATCAGAAATATCTTGTAGTTTTGCAATAATATTTTTGGCGCGAGGGGTCAGACGGCATCCGTTAGTGCTATTAACCACCAATTGTACCCCGAGATTTTGTTCCAAGTTACGAAGATATTTATTTACCGTATCAATAGAAGTGTTAGTATTTTCTGCAACTTTGCGCTTGCTTTGATACTTATCTACGGCAAGCAGCATCATCAGGGCATTTAAATTTTGCAAAGATCGTTTATTTATCATTATATATCTTCATTACAATAGATTTAATTAATCAACGTATAATATATTAAAATAAAAATCTACAACTATTTTTAAAGGGGTGGTGTCGATTTTTTCATGCACTAAATTTCAACAAAAAAATTGACAAAAAAATCATAATAGTGTATAGTTAACTTGTTTAAAAATTAAAAATCAATTACTATGAAAAAATTCTATATCATCGCCATAATCATAACAGTCTTATATGCTGGATTTAATGTCACGTTTGACATGGTTTATCCAACTCGCGATAGTGAACCTAGTTCAATTGCGGAGATTGTGGAAGAAACCTATACTCAGCCCGAATTAAAGTCAGTGAAAACAACAAACATTGACAAAAAACTCACAGATGAAAAATTGCCCACGGTGCAATTTTTGCCCGAGAACAATAATTCCGGTCTGAGTGTTGAGGACGAATTAATTATCTGCATTGCATATGTTGAGAACTATCACTCTCAATCATATTTTTGCGGAGCCAGATGGACAATTGGTTATGGTTCGACAATTTATGCCAATGGCAGCCGAGTCCAAAGCGGTGAGCATATTTCAATGCTTGCAGCCCAAAACTGCGCCAGAACTCACTTACGTAGACGTGTTTTTCCGTATATTAACAAATATGTCAAAAGAGAGCTTTCGCGCGCAGAAATTATTGGTACCAGCTTATTTATATATAATGTTGGTGCCGGAAATTTTGCGAGCAGTGCTTTTTTGAAGGCGGTTAATAGAGGGGAAGATCCTGTTGAATGCGTTCGCCGCATGACAGAATTTACCAAGTCTGCTGGCAAAGAAGCACCCGGTTTGCTGAAAAGAGAATGGGTGCAGGGCGCAATTTACTGCGGCTATATTACGCCGTATGATTTATTGGAGCTCAAACCTGCGGGATTTTACAATTATGGCGTTGACGAATATTATAGCGGCAATCACCGCTCATGGGATGGTTATTACAATCCCAAATATTCAAGCAACGATATCAAAAAATTCCTGCACAAAAATCGAGACACATCTAGGCGTGTCATCGATATTATCTAAATAAAACTCTCTATGCCAAAAGGCGTAGAGAGTTTTTTGATATGTAATATTTGCCGAAAGATACATACAAAAAACGCCTCCGA
>CADBMA010000006.1 GCA_902795665.1 uncultured Rhodospirillales bacterium | reverse complement strand
TTATTTACAACACTGCACATACCCTCTTTTATCAATGCCAGATGTGTTGGACTCAACTTCATATTTTTATATTTTTTTATCTTATGGTCGCCAACCTTAGTTAAACTTGGCTCCACCATTTTTCCGCCATTCGCGATTCGCGCAGTCATCACAGCCAGTTGCAATGGCGTAGTCAACACATACCCTTGTCCAATACCGGCAATTAAGGTTTCTCCGCCTTGCCACGGAGCCTTCAGGTTTGCCATTTTCCATGCTTTATCAGGAATTGTTCCGGCTTTTTCATCATCAAAATGCAATGATGTCTGTTGTCCCAGTCCGAAACGCCGCGCCATCGCGGCAATTTTATCTATGCCAACTTTTTGAGCCACTTCATAAAAGAAAATATCGCAAGAATGCTGCAATGCTTCCACAACATTCAAAGCTCCATGTCCACCATGCTTCCAACAGTGGAATAAATGGTTGCCAAATTCCATTTTTCCGGAACATCCTACTTTTGTTTCACGAGTAATTACTCCGGCTTCCAACGCCGCCAAAGCAACAATCATCTTAAATGTTGAGCCGGGAGAATAACGCCCTGCAATTGTTTTATTAATCAGTGGTTGTTTTTCATCATACAAAAGCTGATTATACAATTCTTGGCTTACCCCTTGCACAAAATCATTAGCATCGTACGAAGGCATTGAAATAAAAGTCAATATTTCTCCGCTGTTTACATCCATCAAGACTGCTGAACCGCTTTGATTTTCAAACAATTCATATGCCTTATTTTGCAGACGGCTGTCTAAAGATAATTCCAGAGATTTTCCTGCTGTTCCGTTTTCTCTTTCAATTTCTTTCATAATTCGGCCAACTGCATTAACTTCCAGTTTTAAGTTTCCGCCTTTGCCGCGCAGCTTCTGTTCATATTTTTTTTCCAATCCGATACGCCCGATTTTAAACCCGGGTGTTTCCAACAACGGGTCAGTATCACGTTTCAAATCATCTTCAGAAACCGCAGCCACATATCCCAACACATGAGCCATTTGCCGACCAAACGGATAATATCGACTCAAACCATCATCAACTATAATCCCCGGCATTTCAGGAGCAACCAGCAAAATTTTAGACACCTCTTCCCACGTCAGTCCTTCTTTTAATTTTATCGGCACAAAGCGGCGATATCGTTTCAAATCACGACGGATTCTTGCCTCTTCTTTTTCGCTAAGCGGCATCAATTTTTTAAACTTGGCCAAAGTTTCATCAACATTATTAGCCTGCTCTGCCACCAACATTGCCTGAAAATTTTGTTTATTGTTTGCAATTGCAACGTCATTGCGATCATAAATAACTCCGCGCGGAGGTACCAAAATACGCGAAGATATTCGGTTTTCTTCTGACATTGTTTTATACTTGTCTGCTTCAAAAACTTGGAGATAATATAAGCGGACAAACAGCAGCATTATCATAAACAGCTGAATTCCACCCCAAATTAAGGTTCTAAAAATTAAAATTTTACCTTTGCTGTTATCACGATTCATTAGTCATCATCCTGCAAAAAACGATTGACTATCATCGCATTAACCCCGCTAATCAATGGATATAGCGCTATGCTGAGGAGATATGAAAAAAACAACCCTTTAATCGGTATAAATTGCGCATAATAAATTGACATAAGCAGCCAACCGGATAACATTACAACCGGCAACAATATTATCAAACCGCTCCACATAATCTCAAATGTTTTATCATTTATATATTTTATCAAATTGGTAACCGTTAAATACATCACCAAATACATAAACAAAAAAATTCCCAACGGCGCAATTGACAATACATCTGATATTACTCCCAAAACAAATACTGACCACAGATTAAACAAATCAGGACGATAAATAACCCAAAAATATACACACACCAAGCCAATCATAGGTCTTGCATTTGCACTTATCTCTGATTTTAGCGGAATAAATGATATCATCAGCCAAACAACCGATACCAGTAATGGTATGCTGCGCAAGATCCTGTTTTCAAGCATTTCGTGCCAACTATCTCGCATCAGTATTTTCTCCATACAGCTCATGCGCCGGATCTGGAAGCTTATAGTCAACAATCATAACATATTCAAGCCGAGACAAAGAATTTGCCGGCTTTATTTTTATACCCGATTCATCAATTGCAGCGATTGCACCCACCGGAAGACCTACCGGAAACACTCCTCCAATACCTGAAGTAATAACCTTTTCACCAACAAAAATTTCAGCATCGCGCGGCAAAAACACCAATTCTGGCCAAATATCATTTTTACCTATCATAATTCCGCGCACGCGAGACTTTTCAAGCATCACTGATATTTTTGAGTTGATACTGTTAATCAACGCAATTTTAGCATAATGAGTTCCCACTTCTTCAACGCGCCCGACCACACCCTTATCGCTTATTGCCACTTGTCCTTTCTTCACTCTTGAATTATCATTAATATAAACCGTAAGCGAGTGCGCAAAAGACGTTCCCTCCTGCGCCACAACTTTTGCAGTTATAAATTCTGCTTCAGAAGGAACTTCATAATTAAGCAACTCTGCCAAAATTTTATTTTCTATTTCCAGAGCTCTATTTTTGGCATTTGCAATAATCAGGCGGCGATTTTCTTCCCGCAGCGCTTTATTTTCGGTATCAATTTTATGAAGGCTGCGCAGATACTCATATCCGCTTAAGACCAAATTGGCCGGAAACACTAACAACTCGGTAACTGGCGCCACAATCTCTTCTGCTGTCGTTGATGTTTTTTCAATCAGCGTATTATTCGTCTTATTAAGCAGCATAAAGACAAAAACAACTACAAACAGCAGCGCAATTGCGAACTTTTTAATTGTTCGCCGCAAATGACCGAATTGCAAAAAAATAACTCGACGTCTTCTTACCACTTTTAACCACGCTGATTATGCTTAACTTGTTGTTATTAACTATCATACAAAACTAACAATAGCAAACTATTTTTAACAGTTTTTTACCTATAAACAAAAAAATACCCCGTTTATTACGGAGTATTAATTTCAGTGATTATTACTTAGTTAATGTTTGCGCTAAATCAACTTCGCTAGATGATAACAAAATATCCCTACTGAGCCTTTGCGGTGACGCTCCGGTCAACTCAGCCAATCCGCTAAGATATTCCCCATTATATTTGCCGGCCGCTGCCTCCTCACACAAAGCAGAATAGTTAAACAACGCATAGCGACGTACTGGAGATTGTTTGGCAAAATGTTCATTTTCGGCGTGGCTGGCATTTTCTTTCTTCATCTCAAAATATAATCCATCGCGGCGATATTCCCAAACACCTCCGGTTACCAAATCAGTAAGCCAACTGGCAACAAAAGTTAGGTTGCCAATCGCAACCGGAGCCAATGATGACTTCAGCACAACTTGTTGTTCTTCATAACCGTTTTTGCGCCCAACAACAACCTGACTTCCGCTCTGACGATCTATTGGATATGTACAGGGAGTGTTGCAAGCTTTCACACCATTAACAAACACTTCAACACCTTTGACGTTAGAATCAAAAGACACATCTTGCGAAGAACCATTAAATATTGTACCGCAACCAGCCAGAGTCAAAGCTGCGGAAATTAAATAAATTTTTCTCATAGTCTACTTCCTTTTTTTAGTTAATTAACAAAAAAAAGCCGCTTGATGAGAAGCGACTGGAAGTTGGAAACTACTTATCAGAATAGTGCGACATATTGACCGAAATAACGGCTTATTTTGTCAGCCTTCCAGTCAATGACCAGAAGGCATCATTTATCGTTCTGATGCTAACGCTGATAAGAGAGGTTTCCACACCTCAGACAGGCTCATCAATCCTGTCCGATTTGATACTATTGAGATGTTTTGATAATGTCAATATCTAAAAATATATCCCCCGTTCTAGCCAAGGGGTTTTCTGATTACAAAAAGCGCTCCAACATGGGAGCGCTTCTCTCAAAAAACCATAGATAACCAGTACTTATTCAGCTTCTTTGGCCTTTGCTGATGCAGACAAATCATCAGCAATACGAGCTGAACGACCGCGCAAAGCACGCAAGAAATACAACTTTGCACGACGTACTTTACCAATACGCGAAACCTCAATCTTGGCAATATTTGGAGAATATAACGGAAATACGCGTTCTACACCCTCACCAAACGAAATTTTGCGAACGGTAAAAGATGAGTTCAATCCATCATTTTTACGAGCAATGCAAACGCCTTCATAAACCTGAATACGCTCTCTGTCACCTTCTTTAACTTTGGTGTGAACTTTCAAGGTATCGCCGGCCTTAAACTCCGGAAAGTTTTTACCTTCACTGAGTTTAGCCATTTGCTCTTTTTCAACTTGTTGTAAAATGTTCATAACTATAACCTTTTCTTAAAATATTTGTTTCTTTTTATGCTCAAACCCTTTTCGAGTCAAGATATTTTTTCCATAAGTCTGGTCTTCTTTCCTGAGTGGTTTTTATTGCCTGTTCTCTTCGCCAGTTTTCAATTTTTTGATGATGACCTCCGAGCAATATTTCGGGAACCTTTCGCCCTTTCCACTCGGTCGGGCGGGTATATTGCGGATACTCAAGCAAATTATCTTCAAAGCTTTCAGACATCGTTGATTCGGCATTACCCAAAACTCCCGGCAACAAACGCACCACTGCATCAAGCAATATCTGTGCTGCCTGCTCACCACCGGTCAAAACATAATCACCGATGCTGATTTCTTCGATACCATAAGCCTCAAGCACTCTTTCATCTATGCCTTCAAAGCGGCCGCAAACAATATTTAGCTCCTTTTCACAAGCATATTCTTTAACCAAACCTTGAGTCAATGGTTTTCCCTTCGGGCTCATAGCAATGATTTTACCACCGGCAAAATTGGCCTCAATAGCGCTGCCCAAAACATCTGGGCGCATAACCATTCCGGCACCGCCTCCGCAAGGTGTGTCATCAACCGAGCCATGCTTGTCTGTCGCATAATCCCTGATATTGACGGTTTCAATCGACCAAATTCCATCTTCAAGAGCCCGTCCGGTAAGCGAACTGCCCAAAAACCCTGGAAACAACTCCGGAAATATGGTGAAAATTTTAGTTTTCAGCACTTTTTTCTCCGTCATCATCTGGCTCAAATTGCATTGAAACTGCATTTACAATAATATAACCATCTTCAATATTGACCGTCGGCACATAAGCATGGTTAAAAGGTATCATTTCAAGCTTGCCGCTTGATTTAACTTTGATTTCCAGAATATCGCCCGCACCAAAGTTATAAACTCCGACAATCTTGCCTGCTACATTACCTGAGGCAGCCTCGCGAACATCTAGACCGACCAAATCTGCCTGGTAGAACTCCTCATCATTGGTAAGAGGGGGCAGGACATCACGGCTGGCAAACAATTGCGTGCCGATAAACGTCTGAGCAAGATTTCTATCATCAACACCTTTAATTTTAACCCGCAGCAATTCTTTCGAATGACCGACAACTTTTATTTCCAGCAGTTGCCCCTTGCCATCATTTAAAACGCCATATTTATCAATATCACGATCACGCTCGGTAAAGCTCTTAACCTTCACTTCACCTTTAATACCATGAACACCGACAATTGCGCCTAAACAAATTTGGGAACGATCCTGCATCATAAAAGACCTTATGTTAAAAATTATTCAGCATCTGCGGCTTCAGGAGCGGCTTCAGCATTAGCGGCTTCAGCAGCAGCTTTAGCAGCTTCTTCTTTAGCTTTCATTCTTTCAACAGCTTTAGCCTTAGGAGCTGATTTTTTGGGTTGCTCACGCAAAGCCGGAGCTTTAGTCAAACCGAGGTTGGAGAAAAGTTTTTCCAATCTTTCGGTCGGCTGAGCGCCAACACCAAGCCAATATTGTACTCTGTCAGAATTTACAACCAAACGCTGCTCATGATCCTGAGGAAGCAATGGATTATAAGTTCCGAGTTTTTCAATAAATCTACCATCGCGCGGAGCTCTTGAGTCAGCTGCCACAATACGATAAAACGGACGCTTTTTAGAACCGCCGCGAGATAATCTGATACGAACTGCCATTTTTATATTCCTTTCTAAAATAAATTAAAAAAATAAGTTTCCGTCCTAATGGCTTAAAACGGGAACTTGTTGCCCATTCCCCCGGGAAGTTTTCCCATTGGGAAATTTTTCATCATCGACATCATGCGGCCCATGCCGCCGTTGCCGAATTTTTTCATCATTGCCGCCATCTGCTCATATTGTTTCAAGAGCTTATTGACGTCCTGAACTTCCACACCTGAACCGGCGGCAATGCGCTTTTTGCGCGAGGCTTTGATAATATCCGGATTTTTTCTTTCTTGGGCTGTCATCGAGAGAATGATAGCCTCTTGTTTCTTAATCAAAGCATCGCCGATACCGGCATTTTCAATCTGGTTTTTAAATTTAGACAGCCCCGGAATCATCGACATAATTCCGCCCAGACTGCCCAATTTTTGAATTTGTTTTAACTGTGACAAAAGGTCATTAAGGTCAAATTTGCCTTTCATCATTTGCTTGGCCATTTTATCGGCTTCTTCGCGGTCAATTTTTTCAATTGCCGTTTCCACCAAAGTTACCACATCACCTTGCCCCAAAATGCGTCCGGCAATGCGGTCGGGGTGAAATTCTTCAAACTCGTCGATTTTTTCACCGATACCCAAAAACTTAACCGGAACTTGTGCCACCATTCGCATAGACAGAGCCGCACCGGCACGAGACGAGCCATCAATTCTGGTCAGCACAATACCGCTAACTCCGAGTTTTTCGTTAAATTCACGGGCTACATTGCAGGCATCTTGCCCCATCATAGCATCAGCAACCAACAAGGTTTCGACCGGATTGGCAAGTTTTTTCACCTCAATAAGCTCATTCATCAGCTCATTATCAATATGCAAACGCCCCGCCGAGTCCAAAATCAGCACATCAAAACCGCCTTTTTTAGCAGCATCAATCGCGCGCTCGGTAATTTTGAGCGGTTTTTGCCCCTCGACAATCGGCAAACTCGTGCCGCCGATTTGATTTGCCAACTGTGACAACTGTTCCTGCGCTGCCGGACGATAAACGTCCAGCGACGCCAACAAAACTTTGCGTTTTTTGCCAAGCATTTTTGCCAATTTTGCAGCGGTTGTTGTTTTGCCCGAACCCTGCAAACCGGCCATCAAAATAACAGCCGGCGGTGTAGTGTTAAAATTGAGAGCGCTTTCATCGCTGCCAAGAATTTTGACCAGCTCATCATGCACAATCTTAACCACCATCTGCCCTGGCTGAATGGAGCGGATAACTTTTTCACCTAAAGCCTGTTCTTTAACTTTGGCAACAAAATCTTTGACCACCGGCAAAGCAACATCGGCTTCCAAAAGAGCAACGCGAATTTCGCGCATGGCTTCATCGACGTCTTTTTCATTCAAGACACCGCGAGAAGTAATTTTGGCAAAAACGCTGCCCAATTTATCAGTCAAAGTATCAAACATATCTGCCTGTACAAACTATTGCACGCCGGCGTGCGAAACCTCGCTGACCGGCGGCGCTCCGTAGAGCGGTTAAAAACAAACTCACAATGAAAAATCATTGAAATTGCACTCAACATAACAGATTGCGTTCAAGAGTCAAGCAATTTTTTATCCCTAAAAGCCAACAAAAAAGAGCCTCCCTCGTAAGGAAGACTCTTATTTTGCGTTTACAAAACGTATCTGCCCTTATGGAACAGGGCTTCGACATATTCCGGATTTGCCCCAACCAAAGCCTGAGCGGCTTTGCTGTCAAGACCGAAATTCGGTTCATAGTCAAAGACCATATTCACCAGCTCTTTATCCCCTGAACGGAGAAACTTGACGATGACCTCATCATCAAGCTGACGGCCGTGGAAATGGTACACTTTGTACTGCCACGGGGCCATCAGAGCCTGCGCTTCCGCGCAAAGGGCATTGTTTTTGCAGAGTTTTGAGAAGTAGTTACTACTCTCCTTTTCCTCAGCATGCCGTTTCACGAACAGCTTTTGCTGATATTCTGCAAGAGCGTTTTGAATTTCTTCAAAGCGCGGGTGTTCTGCGCTTGCGATAGCTAAGTCGGGCGAAAGCCCGTACTTGCGAACGCAGAAGAGAAAAAATTCTTCTCCCTCCTTGACTGTTAAAAATTCCCTCATCATTTTGTCCGACGGGGTGCGCACTAGCGCATACTCCGCCGCGAGAGCAACATCGATCCGCAAAATTATGCAGAACTGCTCGTCGGTGAGGGTTAAATTTTTGACTATCTCATATATGATGCCATAATCTTTCATCTTTATGAGTAAGTCAATTGCTTCCTTGGTCATGCGGGTTAACGCCTCACGACCGCCTCCTGACAGGTACACGCGTACCTGCACCTCAGCGGGAAGCAAGGAGAAGATGTGCGGCTTCACCCCTAAAAAGTTTTTGATGTCAATCATCTCTACCGTATAGTAGCGACTCATGACACCAATTGCTGCCTCTGAGGACAGCTGCCGCATTGTTTCTTCTATACGGCTTCTTTTGAAGTAGTACTTCATCTGAAGTCTGGTGGAGTATTTATTTACCCCACGGACTTCGATAAAATACTTCTTCCAAAAGAAGGGAAGAATTGAAATTATCCAGCCGTTTAGCGAATGGAATTGCTCCGCGAAGGGTAGCCTTTCTTCCTCCTCCCCGTATAGGCCTACTGCAGCAAATTTTGGTGCAAAAATGCACCAAAAAATGTATGCTGGCCAGCAGAATACCGTGACAAACAGCAATGTCCACAGCAGACAACAGGCTAGGCCGAGGATTACATTTTTCGCGGCTTTAAAAATAAAGCCAAATACACTTTTTAAGCCTTTAAAAAGGCTTTTTTGAAATTTTTTTGTTGCCATAGTATAAATTTTTAATGGCTATCCCAGATCTCCTATGGGACATAATGAGAAATTAACCTAGTTGTTCAAGGGATCATATGACTTGCGTCATTCGAACAACTGCCCACAGTCAGAATTGCTTCTACTTTTGCCTATATCCCATCGTCGATAAAGAGCCATAACATAACTCATAGCAACAACAAAATTTCCGACAATAATAGAACATATCCTTATGTGAACAAGTATATGATAGCAAATTATGTCTTTTTTGTCAATAACTTTGTCAGAACAAACCGCAAATATTGCCTTGACTATCAACATCAATATTTTCTGCTGCCGGATGCGCTGGAAGTCCCGGCATAGTGAGTATATTGCCGGCCATTGCCACCACAAACCCTGCTCCGGCCGAAAGACGCACATCTTGAATTGGAAGCTCAAACCCTTTCGGAGCCCCCAACAATTTTGCATCGGCTGATATAGAATTTTGCGTTTTTGCTATACAAACCGGAAAATGCCCATAACCTTGGCTTTGATATTCTTCCAGCTTATTTGCGGCAAGCGGTGAAAATTCAACCCTATCCGCCCGATAAATTTCTTTGGCAATCGTCTCAATTTTTTGCCGCAAAGATAGTTCCGGCGCATATAACGGGGCATAGCTGTTAGGACAATTGACAAAATCTGCAACTTTTTTTGCCAGTTCTGCCGCACCGCGTCCGCCATGTTCCCATGCCTCTGTCATAACCGACTCGACACCGATAGAACTGCACAAATCATGCAAAACTTGTTTTTCTTTTTCTGTATCGCTCACAAAACAATTAATCGCTACCACAACCGGAAGTCCGAATTTGCGCATATTTTCAACATGAGTTTGCAAATTGGCAAACCCTTGCCGCAATGCCGCAATATTTTCATGTTTTAAATCATTTTTATCAACGCCGCCGTGCATTTTAAGTGCACGAACTGTCGCCACAATTACTGCCGCATCGGGTTTAATTCCGGCGGCCGGACATTTTATATCCAAAAACTTTTCCGCCCCCAAATCCGCACCAAAACCGGCTTCTGTCACCACATAATCCGCAAGTTTCAACGCTGTTTGCGTGGCAATTATACTGTTGCATCCATGGGCAATATTGGCAAACGGACCACCATGCACCAAAGCCGGAGTATGCTCCAAAGTCTGCACCAAGTTTGGCATCAATGCGTCCTTGAGCAATGCGGCCATTGCTCCGTGAGCTTTTAGTTTGTCCGCCGTTACATAGCCTCCGGCAATGTCTTTACCGATAACAATTTTTTGCAAGCGCTGCTTGAGATCCGCAATATCTTGAGAAAGGCAGAATATCGCCATAATTTCACTGGCAACGCTAATGTCAAAATGATCCACGCGCGGCAAACCGTTTATTTTGCCGCCCAAAGCAATATTAATTTCGCGCAAAGCTCTATCATTGAGATCAACACAACGATGCCAAAATATATTATTGATATCCAGATTAAGCTCATTTCCTTGCTTAATATGATTATCAATCATTGCCGCCAAAAGGTTATTGGCTGCACTGATAGCATGGATATCACCGGTAAAATGAAGATTTATCTCTTCCATGGGAGCCACTTGTGCATAACCTCCGCCGGTAGCACCGCCTTTCAGCCCAAAACAAGGCCCCATTGACGGCTCGCGCAAAGCCAAAATCGCTCTCTTGCCAATATAATTAAGCCCATCAGCCAACCCTATTGCAACCGTAGACTTGCCCTCTCCTGCCGGTGTTGGCGTAAGCGCTGTTATCAAAATCAGCTTTCCCTGACGCGATGAGGAATTAATTCTCCTAATTCCGCTCCAATTTATCTTGGCCTTAAAACGCCCGTACAACTCAAGCTCATCAGCCGATATGCCTATCTGATTAGCAATTTCATTAATCGGCAACAACTTGCTGTTTTGAGAAATTTCAATATCAGACAGCATAAACTCTCCTAATATATTATATTTTTAATATCCGTTGTACGGAATGACACGAGCCCGTGAACGTCCGCTGCCATATATAACCATGCAACGCTGTCCCACTGCCAAAACAATATCCGTACCTTGTGTCAACGATACAACACCGCCATTATCAAGCTCAATTACATATTCATAACCATGCTGACTGGTCAAACCCTTTTGAGCCAAATTGCCAGCCGCCCCTCCAAGCAAAGCGCCGCCAACGGCACCAAGAACTCCGGCTGTGGAACCGCGCCCAATTTGAGAACCGGCAACACCTCCGGCCAACCCGCCGATTGCTGTTCCGGTGCTGCGATCTTCATCACGAACTGTCACCATACGGACAGATACAACTTTGCCCTTCAATGCCTTTGTTACCGATCCTACAGATGAAGAATCATACTGATTGCCGCCAATATCGGCCGCACACGCACCCAATAAAACTAAAACCGGAACCATTAAAATCAACGCAAACTTCTTCATTTTATTCTCCTTATTATTCTGTATTTTTACATATATTAGCAATAGTTCAATTTTTGTCAATGCCGGACTGGACAATTAAAGATAAGTGTTATATATTGCACGAGGAATAACTTTTTAAAAATAGGAAAAGGCTGAAATGTTAAAAAGAACAAAAATTGCAAAGCTGCTGAAATCTGAAACAACTTTAGATGAAGTACTGGTAAAAGGATGGGTTAAAACTCGCCGTGATTCAAAAGATTTTATGTTTATTGAGCTCAATGACGGCTCTTGCTTGAAAAATATCCAAATTATTGCAAATAACAATTTGGCCAACTATGAAAACCTGAAAAAACTCACCACCGGATCATCGCTTGCCGTTAAGGGAGCTCTTATCGAGTCTTTGGGCGGAAATCAAAAATATGAGATTCGCGCCGATGAAATCACAATTTATGATATCGCCAACGACGATTTTCCGCTGCAAAAGAAAAAACATACTGATGAATATTTACGCACGATTGCGCATCTTCGTCCGCGTACCAACAAATATGGTGCGGCCTTCCGCATTCGGTCTGAATTGTCATTTGCAATTCATGACTTTTTCCACCGCCGCGAATTTCGTTATGTTCATACTCCGATTATCACCGCCTCTGATTGTGAAGGTGCCGGAGAAATGTTCCAAGTTACAACCTTGGATTTGAACAATATCCCCAAGACCAAAGATGGTAAAGTTGACTATTCACAAGACTTTTTCGGTAAAGAGGCACGCCTGACCGTTTCCGGACAGCTTAACGGAGAAATGTACGCCATGGCTCTTGGTGATATTTACACCTTTGGCCCAACATTTCGCGCTGAAAATTCAAACACTACCCGCCATGCTGCCGAATTTTGGATGATTGAGCCGGAAATGGCTTTTGCCGACATTTTTGACGACATGGACTTGGCAGAAGATATGGTTAAGCATTGTGTTAAGCACGTGGTTGAGCATTGCCCTGAAGATATTGAATTGTTTGAAAAATTTGTTGCTCCGGGGCTAAAAGACACCCTAGACACAATCATCAACCAGCCTTTTGCACGCATTACCTACAGCGAGGCCATTGAAATCATGCAAAAATCAGGACAAGATTTTGAATATAAACCAGAATATGGCGTTGATATGCAAACCGAACACGAGCGCTTTTTGGCGGAAAAACATTTCAAACGTCCGGTTATTGTGCGTGATTATCCAAAAGAAATCAAAGCATTTTATATGCGTATGAACGATGACAACAAGACCGTTGCCGCTATGGACGTTTTAGTCCCCGGTATTGGCGAGCTCATCGGCGGTTCGCAGCGTGAAGAACGATATGATCGTTTAGTAGCCCGCATCAGAGAAATGGGTATGCATGAAGATGATTATTCATGGTATCTCGATTCGCGCCGTTACGGATCAGTTCCTCATGCCGGATTCGGTCTGGGTTTTGAACGCATGATGTTATTGCTGACCGGAATTGGCAACATTCGCGACGTAATTCCGTTCCCCAGAACTCCAAAATCGGTAAACTTTTAGGAGCCTTGCATGAAATATATATTGCTGGTCGTTTTGAGCTTATGGATACATCCGGCGCTGGCTGAAGCGGAAATTCCTGAAGAAAACATCATGATTATCACTTCACCGGAAAACTATAACGTTTCTCAGAATGAAAATTTGCCTAAATGCGACAATCAGGTGCTGATAAATGACGTAAAAGAAGCTATCCGGCAATATCTATTGCAACGAGTATCTGGAGCATCAATTATTGAACAACGGGCGCACCGCCTGATTTTGAACAATATTGATGAATATAGAGAAATACCGCTTAATCAGTTTGATATTCGGGAAAACTATTTTGTAGCCAACGAAATAGTTATGACCAAAATCAATCGCAATATTCCGCAAAGTGATATGCGGCTTTGCGTCAGCAACGGCAAAAAGCCGCTCTATCTCTTGATTTATCCGGAAGATTTTCGTTATCGGGTTCAAATTATAAATTTCATTCCACCTAATAGCGAAGGAAATAATTTTTCTATATTTTACACTCCGGAAGTAAAACAATATGAAAAATTTGAAATATAAAAAAAACATATTGCAGTTTGCTCAAAAAATAATATAATTCGTGGTTGATGATAGAAGAAAGAAGGTCGATTATATTGAGTAATAACAAGTCAATTATGGTAATTAAACCCAGCTCTAATCTGCCGCTGGTACCGGCAGAAAGCGGGCTGGTCGCTTATTTTGAAAAAATTAAATCTTTTCCCGTCTTAAGTGAAGATGAAGAAAAAGCTTTGATAATTGATTTTACTAAAAATCATAATCTGCAGGCAGCACACAATTTGGTGCTGTCACATTTGCGCTTGGCCGCCAAAATTGCTTTAACCTATCGCCGTTACGGATTGCCGTTGGCTGACATTATTTCCGAAGCCAATATCGGTCTGATGCAAGCTGTAAAGAAATTTGATCTTAGCAAAAAGGTACGTTTGTCAACTTATGCCATCTGGTGGATTAAAGCAGCAATAAATGATTTTATTTTGCGTTCATGGTCTTTGGTAAAAATAGGAACCGTTGCCGCCCAGAAAAAACTTTTTTATAATCTAAACCGCATAAAGGCACGTTTAGGAATTTATGAAAACAAAGAACTTGAGCCGACACTTGTTAAACAAATTGCCAATGAGCTGGTTGTTGAAGAACAAGATGTTATCGAAATGAACCGAAGATTGAGCGGAGATAGCTCACTAAATGTAAGTATTGGCGATGACGAAGATTGTGAACGCCAAGATATGCTTGTTGATACCCGCCAAAATATTGAAGCCGGACTGGCCAACCGCCAAGAAGCCAGCTACAAACATAAAATCTTAATGGCTTGTCTGAATGAAATGCCTGAACGCGAAGCTTATATCATCAAAAATCGTATGCTGACCGATTCTCCTCAAACACTTGATGACATTGGCACCAAATACAATATCAGCCGCGAGCGTGTCCGCCAAATTGAAAAAAAAGCTTTTGAACATTTGTCAACACTGTTCAAATCACGTTTTGACGTTCAAAACTAACACAAAGGATTATCATGACTGATAACAATAGCAACAAACCTCAAAAACCGTTTGATTTTGAAGGTGAGATGACGCAGACAACAATTTCCGGATTTGATTATAAAAATATTTTCTCTCCCAGCGAGCCTTTGACTGATATGCCCAAGCGCATGGAAGCAAGAATTAAAAAAATCCGCAAAATGCGCAGAAAATGTATTTTTCCCGAACCATTTAAAGCCCCAAATGTCAAAAATAGTTAATCATTTTCGTACAACTGTCGATTTTCTGAGTTCCGCCGGTATCGATTCGCCACGTTTAGAGGCTCGCATGATGCTGGCCGAAATATTGCAGCTTGAGCCGGAGCTCATCGAAACAAATATTATATTATCAGATGAACAAGCACAACAATTGCAAAGTATGATAGAGCGCCGGCAACAGCATGAACCTTTGGATAAAATACTAGGATATCGTGACTTTTATAAACACCGATTTATTGTTGATAAAAATGTGCTATCTCCGCGTCCTGATAGTGAAATTCTGGTCGAAGCAGCCATTGAAATAGCTCACAAGGAAAACACAGATTCAATTCTCGAATTTGGCGTAGGTTCCGGATGTTTAATCTTATCCATTTTATCTGAATTTCCCCATATGTACGGACTTGGTTTAGATAAATCGATAGACGCTCTGCATATTGCCGCCCAAAACGCTCAACGCCTGAATATTGAGCAGCAGATATCCTTGCAATGCATAGATTATTTTCACGACGAACTACCAAAACAAAAATTTTCTATGATTATCAGCAACCCTCCATATATTCCAACCACAGACATTCCCTCACTTGATAAAGAGGTTCGCCTTTTTGATCCGTTGCTTGCATTAGATGGAGGTGAAGATGGTTATCTTCATTATCGCCGCCTTGCTTCAATAATTCCCTCTTTGTTGACTGACAACGGAAAAGCCCTGCTAGAAATAGGCATAGGACAAGCTGACACAGTCTGCTCGATATTTAATAATCATGGATTAAATACTGTAGCCAAAATCAAGGATTTATCCGGCATTGATCGCTGTATAATTTTTAAAAAATAGGTTGCAATTAATATTTTTCCATGTATTATGCCCTTGTAAATAACGGATGATGGCTACCGTTTCGGATTTCCGAAATTTTATTGAATTTTTGAGAGCAGCTTTAAGGTTGCTCCGTTTATTAATGGTAATAACATGAAAAAAACAAACAACAGATATCGCAATAACAATTCTTTTAATACATTTTATTCTCTCAATTACAAATTCGATAGCAATTCCATTGCCGGCAAAATCAGCGGAACTGCTCTTGATTTAATCAAACGATATAACGATTTGGCAAAAGACGCTCACAGCAATAACGACTATGTGACTGCAGAAATTTTCCGCCAATACGCAGAACACTACCGCAAAATAGTTACTGAAATTAATGAGCGCAAAAACGCCCGCGAGCAATCAGAAGCAAATGATAATACTAATTCTGAAAATAATTCTACTGCTGCTGAAGAAAATTCTGCCACTAACAGTCAAACCCATGCAGAACCAGCGCAACCTGAAAAATGCACTACTGATGCTTCTGCTGATAAAACTGAATGCCCTACACCAGAAAAATCTGCTGATACAGCTACCCCAAAGCGAGCAACTCGACGCTCATTTCATGTTATCGAAATAAACTCTTCAAAAAATGAAGAACCTGCATCTGAGACAGCTTCATCAGCAAATGTAGACGTAAACTCTAGACCCAAGCGAACTTATCGTCGCAAAAAAACTGCCGAAGAATAAAGTTTAAAACTGGAGAAATTATATGTTTTTTGCTTTTGCATCCTTAATTGTCGCCATATCTTGTTCAATCATAACCGGAAGAACATTGCTCGGATATGCCAACATCAGATGGTCTATCCGCATTATGTTATTTTTGCTTCTGCTCACAGCGTGGTGTTCTCCTTTTATTTTGAACGTTCTTCACAATCAAGCATTTTTAAGTAATTCAACATACGGTATTCTCTATAGTATTGGGTATATTCTTTTTGGATACGCGTTTATTTTGTTCATAGCCATTTTTATAAGAGATGGTTTGTGGTTCTCCAGCTATTATATGTTTGGAAAATCTGATGCATGGAATCCGTCAAACCCCCGCATCTTAACTAAAGTAAACATCATCACCGTGGTAATGACCATTGCAATCGCATTTTACGGCTGGCTTGAAGCAACCAAAGTCCCCGCAGTCAAACGAATTGAGTTAACAACCCCTAAGATCAATCAGCAAATGACCATTTTGCAAATAAATGATCTGCATCTACATCGCAGTAAATCAATCAAACACCTCCGCGCAATAGTAAATCTGGCAAACTCTCTCAAGCCGGATATTATCGTAATGCCAGGGGATATCATTGACGACACTATCGGTCACCTTAGTGAACAATTAGACCTCTTAACAAAACTAAACGCTCCTCGCGGAATTTTTGTTTCTATCGGAAAACACGAATATTACCATGGCGTCATTCCAATTATGTGGCAATTGCAACAGATGGGCTTTACATTGCTTTCTGAATACGGCACCAAAATTAATGGAACTGATGTCTATATCGCAGGAGTTCCTGACAACCCCTTGTCACGCAAATTTGTACACCATCCTGACATCCTCACCGGCAGCGATGAAGAAGATTACAGGATATTATTGACTCACAATCCGACTTACGCCAAAAAATATATCCGATTAGGTTTTGACTTACTTCTGGCAGCGCACACTCACGGAGGACAGATTTTCCCATTCCATATTTTTACAAAGCTTGCCAATAAATTTCTGGCTGGCCAGTATGATATTGAAGATGGAGTTTTGTATATTTCACGCGGAGCCGGATATTGGGGACCACCAATGCGTATATTGGCTCCATCAGATATAACTCTTATTACGCTTAAACCTGAAAAACCAAATCGTTAATTTTGAGTTTTTGCAATTGCCCTTTTCTGCAATATTTTGCTGCTTTTATTAACAAAATATTGAATAAATAGTATTATCATGTTAATACACTATAAGTTAATATGGATTTTAAGAAAGGACAATTATGCCTGTATCGAAAATTTACAACCGTTTGGTTCCGATGGTAATTGAACAAACTCCACAAGGAGAACGTTCCTTTGATATTTTTTCACGTCTATTAAAAGAACGCATCATTTTCTTAACCGGACAGGTAGAAGATGACATGGCTTCCTTGGTTTGCGCCCAACTTTTATTTCTTGAGGCCGAAGACCCTGACAAAGATATTTATATGTATATCAATTCTCCGGGCGGAGTTATTACTTCCGGTATGGCCATTTATGACACCATGCGATATGTGCGCTGCGATATTAATACCCTATGTATAGGACAAGCTTGCTCCATGGGATCATTCTTGCTGGCCGGTGGCACCAAAGGCAAAAGATTTTCGTTACCAAATTCACAAATTATGATTCATCAACCTTCCGGCGGAGCTCAGGGCAAAGCATCTGATATTGAAATTCAGGCTAAACTTATTTTGGATATGCGCCGCCGCTTGAATCAAATCTATTCTGAAAATACCGGACAGAAACTATCCGTAATTGAAAAAGCAATGGACCGTGACAACTTTATGACACCTGATGAAGCCCTAAAATTTGGCCTTATTGACCATATTGTAACCAACCGTAATGAAATAGGAAAATAATATGACAGAAGAACACAAAGACCAATTATGCTGTTCATTTTGTGGCAAAGGTCAATCTGAAGTAAAAAAACTGGTTGCCGGACGTGGTGTCTATATTTGCGACGAATGCATTCAAGTATGCATTAGCATTGTTGCCGATGAAATGAGCGAAATTGAAAAAGAAAACAAACCTCACCTCGACGGTTGCGAGCATGGAGAACTACCCACCCCATCAAAAATCAAAGATTTTCTAGATCAATATGTAATCGGGCAAGATTTGGCTAAAAAAGTATTATCCGTGGCCGTATATAATCACTATAAACGTCTGAACTGTAAAGAAGAGAATAATGAAGTTGAAGTTTCTAAATCCAACGTCATTTTAATTGGCCCGACCGGAAGCGGAAAAACCTTATTGGCACAAACATTGGCCAAAATTCTCGATGTGCCGTTCGCAATTTCTGACGCAACAACTTTGACCGAAGCCGGATACGTTGGCGAAGATGTTGAAAATATTATCTTAAAGCTGGTACAGGCTGCCGATTATGACATCGAAAAAGCTCAGCGCGGAATTGTTTACATTGATGAAATTGATAAAATTAATCGTAAAGGTGACGGCCCATCAATCACCCGCGACGTATCTGGTGAAGGTGTGCAGCAAGCCTTGCTTAAAATTATTGAAGGAACTATCGCCAATGTGCCTCCTCAAGGCGGACGCAAACATCCGCAACAAGAGTTTTTGCACGTTGATACTTCAAACATATTGTTTATTTGCGGCGGTGCCTTTGCCGGAATTGAAAAAATTATCAATAACCGCAGCCAAAAGACTTCTATCGGCTTTGGAGCAACCGTATCCAGCAAAAACGAAAAATCCGTCGGCGAAGCTATGAAACTGGTACAACCCGAAGACTTGCTCAAATATGGATTGATTCCAGAATTTATTGGGCGTTTGCCAATTATTGCCAGTTTGGAAGACTTGGATGAAAAAGCCTTGGTGAAGATTTTAACTGAGCCCAAAAACGCTCTGGTTAAACAATACGTTGAGCTGTTTAAAATGGAAAACGTTCAGTTAACAATCACCGACGATGCTCTCATTGCAATTGCTCAAAAAGCTATTGAGCGCAAAAGCGGTGCTCGCGGACTGCGCGCAATTATGGAAGAAAAATTGTTGGAGTTGATGTACGAAGTTCCTGATAAGAAAGATGTCGTAGAAATAGTAATTGATGCCGAAGTTATTAATGGCGATAAAGATCCGCTATTGATATATAATCAAGAAATTAATGCCGTAGGAGCAGAATAATGGCGCAAAGAGCCGTAAATATGTTAGAGGTGCAGAATTTATCCAAAAAATTCGATAGTTTTATGGCTCTTGATGATATCAATTTTCAAGCTCAAAAAGGTGAAATTATTACCCTGCTCGGCCCAAACGGCGCCGGAAAATCAACTTTAATGCGATGCATATGCGGATATTTGCACTCTAATTGCGGCAAAGTTATTGTTGATGGCGATGAGTTGCACGATAATCTCATTCCTGTTTTGCAAAAATTGGGATACATGCCCGAAAACACTCCTCTCTATCCGGAAATGAAAGTGCTTGAATATATGCAGTTCATTGCCGGAATCTACAAAATGAGCAGCAGTGAACAAAATCGCCAATTTGAAATTGCTATCTCTAAACTGAATTTACAACCGGTATTAACCCAAAAAATAGGAACTTTGTCCAAAGGATATCGTCGCCGTGTAGGGATTGCATCTGCAATTTTGCACCAACCGCAATTATTAGTTCTGGACGAGCCGACCGAAGGTCTGGATCCCAACCAAAAAATAGCCTTACGACAGTTTTTGAAAGAATATGCCCAAAACGCTCTGGTTATTATATCAACCCATCTTCTTGAAGAAGCTGAAGCCTTAGCAACCCGAGTATTGATTATAAATAAAGGAAAATTGATACGCGACACAACCGTTAAGGAGCTAAAACAACACGCCCCCAAAGGCGATTTGGCTCAACTGTTTTTTGACCTCACCAACGGAGCGGCTAAAAATGTGGAATAGTATTTTCAAGCGTGATTTATATAGTTTTTTTTGCAGCAACTCCATCTATTTTGTCATGATTGCTTATATTTTATTATCAATGATTGTTACTTTTTTAGGTGGTCTGTATATTATTACCCCCAATCAAAACATGATTTCCTTTTTTGCTTTTCAACCTCAAATATTTGCCATCATCATTCCGGCAATAACAATGCGTAGTTGGGCCGAAGAACAACGCAGCGGAACAATCGAAAACCTCCTCACTTTTCCGATTGCAACCCTAAATATGACATTATCAAAATTTGGAGCTGCGTTTATAGCCGGCTCGCTATTGCTTGTATTTTCATTGCCGCTTTTAGTTACAACCACCATTTACTTGCAGCCCGACTGGGGCAGTATTATCTGTTCATATCTTGGATTGCTGGGGACAATATCAATTTTGACTGCCGCTGGATGCCTAGTTTCAAGCATATTTTCAACACCTGCCATCGCATACCTTTTGGGGTTTCTTTCCGGTACATTGTGGATAAACTTTAACTGGGGAAGTTTTTTTATTGCCAAATTAAACAACGCCCCGTTCTATTTTGAAAGAATTTTAAACTTTAGCGATATATACCAAATCTTTTTAAATGGGCAAATAAATATTTCGGCAATCTTCTACTTTTTATCTTTATTGCTGCTGCTTTTATTTGCAAATTGGCTGATAATTGATTACCGGAGGAAATGATAATGAAGAGATTAATCGTCCTCTTATTGGCAATAGCTGTTTGGATTATATCAAATTTGAGCATTGGATTACTGCTCGGCAAATATAACTACGATTTGACCAAAGCACAATATTACACTCTGAATAAAACCTCCCGCGATTTGGCACAAAACATATCTAAACCGCTCATCTTTCGGTTATATATTTCAACCAACCTATCTTCTTATAGCCTTGAAAGTTATCGCCACGCTCACTACGCGACCGCCCTATTGAGCCAATACCAAAGCCTTAATAATAAATTTATAAACCTTGAAATATCCCGCCTCAAACCTTATACTGCCGAAGCTCAATTGGCAGAAAAAAACGGCATAAAAGCCATTCCGCATAATAACGAATATGCATACTTCGGACTAGAAGTTATTACCGACAACCAAAGAAAAGTTATCAGTGAGCTGATACCTCAGCGCCAATCATATTTTGAAAACGACATTAACCGCATTTTGCGAAATCTGCAGATTAATCAAAAACCAATCATCGGCATTATGTCTCCGGAAATTCCATTATTTGAAAAAAATCAAAAACAGCAAATTTGGTCGCTGATTGATGAAATGAAAAACAATTATAAACTTATGAATGTGACCAAAAATGCATCTTATATTCCGCAAACAATTAAAGCTCTGGTTGTCTTAAATCCATATATCCTGCCACAGTCATCATTATATGC
>CADBMA010000005.1 GCA_902795665.1 uncultured Rhodospirillales bacterium | reverse complement strand
TTGTGCAGTTTGTTAAACAGCTCAGGATATTTTTCATATGCCTTGCTTCTTCTTTCAGCGGCTTCAACACTTTTTGCAGTGAGAATTGCATCTCTGTCGCTAAGATTTTTTTGGCGGCCGTAAATCATTTCTTCAATTTTTTTGTCTTCCATGGCTTGTCCGTGCAAATCTTTTGCTACGTATCCTGATTTTTTGACGTTATCAATTGCCTGTCTGATTAAAATATCAGATTTTTCCTTTAATTCGGTCTGATATTGTGTAAAGCCTTGTTTATTATTTTTTATTAATGCATCACAAAGAGACAGTTTTTCATTTTCCGGTGCTTTTTGTCCCAGTTCGTGACATTTGCCGTCAGCAATATTTTCTGCAGAATGATTATATGCAGATTTTGCATAATCTATCAAATTGTTTAAGTTTCCGAGATCGCTGCGATATAATGTTTTGTTAATGAGAGAGGTGTAAGCGGCATTCTTTTTGCACAATTTTAGCGCTGTGTAATTTCTTTCGCCGGAAGCCAAAGCTTTGTCACGTTGTTTGATGGTGCCTTTGTAGATATCGTCCAGATTGGCTTTTTCAATTTGTGCAAACGATGATTCTACATTTTTGTGAGAATGTGGGTTGTTGGCCAATGCATTGTTTATATCTGCTGCGGTTTTGTAAGCGGCCGCCGTTTTGGACAAAGAGTCAAAACGCAGATTAATACGAGCTTCACTGGCAAAATCAACAGCGGCTTTTTTGCACTCGGTTTCAACCTCCGAATTGTTGGGAGATACTTTTTTATTTGAGCTTAATTTTTGCGTTTGCAGATATTGATCTTTGCCCTCCGGAGTATTGTACTTTATCATCTCCTTGTATGCTTTTAGCAACTCTTCGTTTCCTTTATCGAACAAGGTTCCGGAGTTTATTGCGTTGCCGATATCGGTTATTTGCTTATCTTTAGCGGTTCGTTCTTCTTCAATTGTTTTAATTTTTTTATCTAAAATTTCATCAACTTTTTTTGCCGATTTGAATGTTTCAGAGCCGGTTATGGACGTCTGATTGAGTTTTCTGTCTCTGGCCTGATTCTGCAGGGCTTGCTGCAGTTTATAATATCCATAAATTATCTTTTCTCTAACCCATTTGTCGCTCTCTAAAAAGCCATCAACCAACCAATGTTGAAACATATAGTCAATGACGTCTTGTTCCTTAAAACTTTCTTTATCAACATCAGGTTTTGTATCAGAACCTCGGTGATTTGAAATATCGACAGTTTTAGGTTCTTTTGATTCTTGTGCCTGTGCCAGTTCATGAATATCCAGCATGCGAGCAGCTTCTTCAATTTTGAGGTGATTATCTTTTTTGGGGGTGGTCTGAATAGAGTTTTCAGGTGGCTGTGTAGATCTTTCGGCATCAGCTTGCTCTACAACAACTTCTTCCTGAGGTTGTTGTGCATTTTGCTCCAGCTCCTGATTCTGCTCCGGTTCTTGATTTTGTTCCTCCGGCATAACGGCATCATTCAGTTCGGGCAATGTTTCTGGCTTGTTGTCGGTTTCATCAGTCATTTTCTTCATCCTTCTTGCTAAACTTTATGCTAAGTTATTTGTACTATAACATTATTTTTGTATTTTGTCTATAATTTTCTTAAATTTTCAGTTTTTTGAGAAATTCTCCAATTTTGCGATTGTATATCATTCCCGTGCGTGGGGTTGGTTTAATCATTCCAAAAAAACTAGGCTTAATTTTGTCAATTTCAATTGGAGCAAATATCGCTGGATTAGTGGTTAAAGCTTCAAAAGAGCCGTCAGGGTCTTTGGCGGCAACCTTAAAATAGCCATTTATCAAGCGCTCTGCATTAATTGGAAATTTTTTCTTTTCAATTGCTTCAATATATTTGCGGGCTATTGCGGCTCGTTTGCGGTGCTCTTCCATGATTTCTTCTTCAATTTTGCGGTGCTCAAATTCCAAAAGACGCTTTTCGTAGGCAATTTCACAGCCTTCAATCTCAAATAAAATCTCAACATAAGAAACAACAGCCATTTGAAGGTTTTCGTTGCTATGCTGCTCAGCAAAATCAAGCAATTCTTCGTCAGAGGCGTTGGGTTTGATTTTTGTAATATCGTTAGGAAAAGCTTCAAACATTAAATCCCACCCTTGGAGCACATCGATAGTTATCAAATTGCCAAGTCCGGGGGTGTATTTGGGGTATAAGACTTGAGCTTTAATATGAAATGTAGGCGCTGAAAGCTGTTGCTCTTTGGTAATGGCCTCAATGGATTCGACAAAGTTGCGATAAGCTGTATATAGCTTTTGTTCCGATAAGTTTAATGAGTTGGCCACTTGCTCATCGCTGGCATTTTGCGGTAAAGGTTCAGGCTGAGGCTCTTCAAGCAAAATACGAGTGTTTTCTTTTTCTTCCTCAATATTGGCTAATTCTGATTTTATAAAATTATCCAAAAGAGCGCTGAAATCATCTTTATCGTCATGCGTGTCAAACTGAAATGTGGTATCGCTTGAAATATCGCTGGTCAGTTCATCGATAATGTTTTCATTTTTACTCATATTATTCCTCAATTCAAAATAAGGTTGGATACAATTTTGCCGTAATTAGGGTTAAAAATAATGATTCGGTCAGGTATTTGGCCTCCGGTGACTTGAATATACAAATTGTCATCAACAGAACCGATTTGCTTGATGGCAGAGCCGGCAGGCTGGGCAAGATTTATATCAACAGAGTTTTGCTTGTTCCAGCCGGTGCAGATTTTTTGAAACAGGATTATGCTGCCAAAAATCAATAAAAACGTAAATATAAATACGGCGATTTTTACTAGCAGAATTCGGCTCATAAGTTTATCTCCTTGCAATTTTAAAGAATTACTCTATGCTATTATATAAATTAATTTATTTATAAAGTGTGAAGATTCTATGAATATTGATAATACCCACATGTATTTTGTTGAACCTGCGGATAATGAGGGGAAGGGAACGCGTCTGGACAAGTTTTTGAGCGCGAATATACCGAATCTTTCACGTTCAATGCTGCAAAAGTTGATAGCCTCGGGAAATGTTAGTCTTGATGATAATATAATTTGCGATAAAGACTTTAAAGTTCGGTCAGGAGATAGTTTTTGTGTTATGTTGCCGGAAGCGGAAGCAGCAGAACCGCAACCGGAAAATATTGCGTTGGATATAATTTATGAAGATGACGACCTTATAGTGGTGAATAAACCGGCAGGCATGACTGTTCACCCAGCACCGGGGGCTTGGAGCGGAACTTTGGTTAATGCGTTGCTATATCATTGTCAAGGAAGCCTTTCCGGTGTCGGAGGGGTTAAGCGTCCGGGGATTGTGCATAGAATTGATAAAGATACCAGCGGTCTTTTGGTGGTGGCTAAAAATGATTTTGCTCATCAAAGGCTGTCAGAACAATTTGTTGAGCATAGTATTGAAAGGACGTATTATGCGGTTGTCTATGGAATGCCTAATCCATTGAATGGTACGATAGAAGGAAATATTGCCCGAAGTCGGTATGATCGTAAAAAAATGGCGATAACAGTTAATGGAGGCAAAACAGCAGTTACACATTATCAAACTATAGATAGTTTGGGCGGTGTGGTGAGTTTGATAAAATGCAACTTGGAAACCGGACGTACGCATCAAATTAGGGTTCATATGTCTTCTATCGGCTGCAATTTAATAGGAGATAAGGTGTATGAAAAATCTGGAAAAACCCAGATTAAAGGTTTATCTGATGACGTAAAAAGTTATATTAACACTTTTCCGCGCCAAGCTCTGCACGCGTTTTCGCTTGGATTTGAGCACCCGCGCAGCGGTGTGTGGAGTCAATTTTATGCGGATTTTCCATCGGACATGGTAGAAATTTTAGACAAGTGTAGTCTAAAAATTGTATCTAGCACGCAATAGAGAATGAATTTATATATAAAAACTGCGGATTCAACATCAACAGGAGTATATATATGAATGATAGTTTGTTAAGCAAAAATGATGAATTTTTGCCGGAAGTTAATCTGGCACGCTATTTGCAAAATATTCGCCGGTTTCCGATTTTGACGTCAGAAGAAGAATATAGTTTGGCGCGTGAGTATGTAAAAACACATAGTGATGCGGTTTCGTATAAATTGGTTACTTCGCATTTGCGATTGGTGGTAAAAGTTGTTTCAAAATTTAAGGGATATGGTTTGCCGATGGCGGAAATGATTTCGGAAGGAAATATAGGCCTGCTTTATGCTGTCAATAAGTTTGATCCTGAAAAGGGATTTCGTTTTTCAACCTATGCATTGTGGTGGATTCGAGCCGCAGTTCAGAAATATGTTCTTAATTCATGGTCTTTGGTAAAAATAGGGACAACGGCGGCTCAGAAGAAGTTGTTTTTTAATCTGAGAAAGATGAAAAATAATTTTAAACTGACCGATGACCGCGAAATGTCTAATGAAATATTGGAGCAGATAGCCTCATCTTTGAATGTAAGCGTTCAGGAGGTGACCGATATGAATATGCGCCTTAAATCACATGACGGTTCATTAAATGTAAGCATTGACGGAGATGCAGAAAATGGCAGCGAGCTATTGGATTTTGTTGCCGATGGCAAGCCCAATCAAGAAGAAGTTGTCAGTCGTAATGAAATTATGAATAAACGCCGCCGGCAGTTTGTGCAGGCTTGGGAATGTCTTAATCCGCGGGAAAAAGATATTTTATTTAAACGCCGTTTATGTGAAAAGGCAGTAACTTTGGATGATTTGAGTAAATATTATGCCATTTCTAAAGAAAGAGTGCGGCAAATAGAACTTAATTCTATACGCAAGATCAGGAATAATATTATGCAATAGTATAGGTTGTATTTTGTTTGTTTAATATCAAATTATACCGAAAATAAGGAGGTGTAATATGGAAAAAGAAAACAAAAATCATATGGTGCGTCAGGGAATTTCTAATGAATTGCGCGAGCCCCGCCATGAAGATACAGCTTGTATGTATGATGAATCAAGCGGTTTAGCAAGCTTTTATTTATTTGAAGATCGTTTGCAAACGGCAATAAATTATGAGAGCCACAAAGACATTAGGGTAAAACGCAATAAGATTGTGATTGTGGGTGTTAATATAGATAATCTTAACTTTTTTGACAGCCCGCATGATGTAATCCGTGAAATTTCTGCTCGTCTTAAAATTTATTTGCCGTCAAATTATACGGCAGCTCGCGGTATAAGATATACTTTTTGGATTATGATGCCACGCATAAACACAATGGATGAGATCGAAATTGAATTGATGCGATTGCGTACAATTTTTCGCACTCCGCTACAACATAATGAGCGCTTGATAACAAGTATAGGAGTGAGTTTGTATGAAGGACAGGAAAGCAAAGCCAAAGAGCTAATAGAAAAGGCGATTATTGCATTGCAAAGAGCGCAAGAGCAAGGCGAAAACAATATGTTGTTTTACAGTCAGAATTAATATGGAGTGGACTGATATCAAAAACTCCGGAGTTTATTCCGGAGTTTTGTTATTTGAGTTATAAATTAACTGCAAAATTACATCGCAAGCGTTTTCGCTGGGGGTTTGTTTGTCAAAACCCAAAATTTGCTTAACTTCTTTGAAGGCGCTTATTTGGGTGTGGTATAATTTGTCATGGGATAAAAAGCCGTTTATGTAATTGCATATATTGTCAGGATTGCAGGCATTTTGCAACAGTTCCGGTATAATTTCGCGTCCCAGCAGGATATTGGAGAGATTGACAAAGCGAATATGCAGAAGGTGCTTGGCCAAAAATGCAGTTAGAGGAGATACTTTGTATCCGATAATATGCGGAACATTGGCAATTGCCAGCTCGAGAGCTACCGTTCCAGAGGCGGCAATGGCTGCTGAAGATGCGCACATTGCATTGTGGCGATCTTCGCTGCCTTCGACAATCAAAAGCGGTAAATCACAATTGTTTGTCATTTGTAGAACTCGCTTTTCAACAGTTTTGACGGTGGGGATTACAAAAAGCAAATCGGAATGCTGTTTTGCCAGTTGTCGAGCGGCGTTGAGAAATGTAGGCAGCAATTTTGCGACTTCATTATGGCGCGACCCTGGTAAAATACATATAATTTTTTTATTATCTGCAATATTATATTTGTGACGAAAACTCTCTTTGTTCCCCGTGGCAACAGGACTTTCAATCACCGGATGACCGACAAAAGTAGTCTGCATGCCGTAAGGGATAAAATATTTGGCTTCTTGCGGTAGCAAAGTCAGCAGGTGGTCAACATATTTATGCATAATACGAGCGCGCTTTTTCTTCCAAGCCCAAACTTGTGGTGCAACATAGTGAAGTTGCGGAATGCCGAGTTTTTTCTGGCGGATAATTTTTTGGACGCGACTGCCAAAGCTCCAAGAATCGATACTGACAACAATATCAGGGTGAATTTTAATTATGTCATTTACGGTTTCGTGTATGCGGCGCAAGACTTTGGGAATGCTGGGAATAACTTCTGCCAAGCCCATAACGGCAAGATCGGAGATATCAAAAAGTGAGTGCAGACCTTCTGCTTC
>CADBMA010000004.1 GCA_902795665.1 uncultured Rhodospirillales bacterium | reverse complement strand
ATTCAATCTTAACAAGACAATCGACTGGATTACAGAAGGGATGAATAACTACAACATATATTTTAATACACAAGAAATTATCTCAAAGAGCGACACTGCATTCATCATGGAATTTGTTGCTCCCAAAGAATGGCAAGGAAGATCACCGATGGGCGGCAAAATGGATTTTGGTACTGCAGGCAGCGAAAAAAACAAACGTTATGCGACGTCAATATACAGCCTGACAGCTGACGATTGCACTTATTTGGTAAGTTATGCAGCTACAAACTATCCGCTAAATTCATTATGGGTAAACCCATTAAATCAGAGCTTTAGTACCACATTTTGCTCGGACGAAAATGGAAATAACTGTACCACAAAAACAGATCAATTAAAATCACCGGCAAAAGCCGCAGCCGCCTGCAAAGGAAAATTGAATTCAGTTTTGTTGATGTTTCCATAAATATTAAATTTATTTTCCATGTTGCAAATATTTTTATACAAAAAATCCCCCTAACCAAGAGGGGGATTTTTAACATTCATTCTAAAACTATGCTGCTTTGCATGATTTGCGAGCGGCAAACTCATTCATTTTAGCAATAACATAATTCAGATCTTCATCATCAAGATATGGTGTCATTGGCAAAGACAATACTGTCTTGGACAATTTTTCACATACCGGCAAAGGACGATTATTCCATTTTGCATAGGCTGTCTGAGTATTAACCGGACGCGGATAATATGCACCGCAAGGAATGCCGTTTTCCTTCAAATATGCCATCAATTCATCTCTATCGGCACAATTGATTGTATACAAAGCATAGGCAGATTCACAACCATCCAAAATCTTTTGCTTGCCAAAATAGTTGCTCAATTCATTATCATAACGGCTGGCTACACGTGCACGATCTTTCAATTCCTGATCAAACACTGTCAGCTTCTGTAGCAAAACAGCGCCCTGAAACGAATTCATACGGCCGGTCATACCCAAACGAACATTATCATAATGGTCTTCTGCGCTCATTCCGTGTACACGGCAAGATTTAACCAATTCATTCTCTTCATTAGTATGACAAAAAACAGCGCCGCCATCGCCATAGCATCCTAAAGGTTTTGTCGGATAAAAAGATGTAGCTGTCATATCGGCAATACAACCGGCTTTTTTACCTTTATATACAGAACCATAAGATTGACAAGAATCCGACAAAACTTTCATGCCATTGTCATGGGCAATTTTGATAATTGCATCATAATCACACGGCGAACCAAAAATATCTACGGCAATAACAGCCTTGAGATTGAGTTTTCCTTCTTTTTTAACCTCATCAATTGCGCGCTGCAAATCTTTTGGGTCCATATTATATGTGTTGGGGTCAGAATCTACAAAAACCGGAGTAGCCCCCAACAACACCGGAGCCTCTGCCGATGCCACAAAAGTAAAAGATGACAAAAAGACGGCATCACCCGGCTTTACATCCCAAGCCATCAAGGCCAATGTCAGCGCATCTGTTCCAGAACCACAAGTAGAGCAATATTCAACACCGGAATATTTTGCCAATTTTTCATCCAATTCTTTGGTTTCAGGTCCTTGGCAATAAGCGCCATGATTTAAAATATTTTCAAACGCTTTCAAAAACTTATCTTGCCCGATAATATTTTGGGCAGTCTTACAATCAAACAACATAATCGGTTTATTCGGTTTATCACTCATTTTTGCAATTCCTCTAAAAGTTTTAACTGCGTGCATAGTATTGAAAAATATCCGCTTTGGCAAAACACAAAAAATTTCCGTATTGTAACAAAAATTATTGCCAATGAACCAATCTGCTGTTATATTCGTTCTACATTTAAAACAACATTAATGGGAGAAAATTTTGTTGAAACATTTTGTTGCAGTAACAGCTATACTTACCATGATGCCCATTGCAGCACACGCATCAATTGATGACAATTGGTTGGAAAGTTATAACCGCATGATGTTTGACTTTAATATGAAAATGGATGAGTATCTGCTTAAACCTGTTGCCAAAGGATATCGTGCAATAACAACCCAAGATGTACGCAATAGAGTTACCTCCTTCATTAGCAATGTTAATGAACCGGTTTCTTCTATCAACCATACTTTGCAAGGCGGTATTGCTCAAGCCCTTACTTCCGTGGCTCGCTTTGCCGTCAACACCACACTTGGACTGGGGGGAATGTTTGATGTCGCCGAAGGCTGGGGATTAAAGAAAAATTCAGTCGGTTTTGATGAAACTATGGCACATTATTGTGTTCCCGACGGACCATTTATCATGATGCCGTTTTTCGGACCGTTTACCCTGCGCTCCGGTGCAGGATACGCAGTTGATAGCGTTTCATCGCCGGTTTATATCGCATCGCTTAATGACGCAAATTATGCCGCAAAAATATCATACGGATACACCGGTGCATCGGCTATCAATTCTCGTGAACGCGCCCTCGATTTGTTAGATGATTTGCAAAAAAATTCGGTGGATTTTTATTCAACCATGCGTTCCGCATATCTGCAAAATCGTCAAAAAATGAATTTGTCATGCCAACCTGCCAATTCGGCACCAAGCTATGATTTTGATTTTGATGACGAAGATTTTGGCGACTGACTTTAAAGGAGAAAGACTATGAAATATAAACTATTGTCCATATTTGCCATTGCATTTTCAATGTTTGCAAATATTGCAAATGCTGAAGTTGACGCCGCTCAGGCGGAGTTGTTTGTCAAAAACACAACTCAAGAAGGTATCAGCGAAATTATCAACTCAAAAGCCTCTCAGGCCGAACGCGATGCTCGTTTTGAAAAGTTGTTCAACTCCGCACTTGACCTAAAATTTATCGGCCGCTTTGTTTTGGGCAGATATTGGAAAACTGCCAGCGAAGAACAACGCGATAAATTTATCGACGTTTATCGCCGCCTCAATGTTAAAACTTGGTCTAAACGTTTTGATGACTTTACCGGCAAAGAGTTTATTTTCAAAGGCACATCTCCATCATCATCAAACAATCAGGTTTTTGTAAATACCATTGTCCCAATGGATCAAGCCCAGCCGGCAAGTGTTGTCTGGAGAGTTAAGCAAGAAGGCGACAAATTTAAAATTGTCGATATTATCATTGAAAATGTCAGCCTTGCAATCACGGCGCGTAATGAATATACCGCTTTCATTAAAAAATCACCCGACGGACTTAATGGATTGATTGCTGACTTGCAGCAAAAACTAAAACAAGAATAAAAAACTTGTCTGCAACATTCCTTTCCCAAAACCGCTGACAAAATCTTTTGCAGCGGTTTTTTATAATATATCTTGACAAAATATATTGACATAATTGATAAGGAAATATATAGTCAAAAACAATTTAAGATTATTTATTAATTAAATTTTATATTATGGAAAAAGTATCAAATGAAGAGCAAATCGCTTGGTTTGATTTGTCTTCGAATGAAACCGCAAAAAAACTGCTTGCCTACATTGAAGATGGGCATTATCTGTGCCGCGAGGTCGAAAACAAGATTTTTGATCTCCCGTTAAATGACTGCAAAAAGGTTATACATGCATGCCTTGATGCCGGATTTTGCTTGTACAAAGACGCCGAAATCAAAATTTTCGAGCTTCCGACAGAGGTATGCAAAGAGATAATCCTCACTTACATTCAGAAAAAATATCGCCTGTGTCCTGAGGTCAACCAGAAAATTGCGGAAACACCTGAATTTGCAGAACTTACAAACCTATTGATAACCTAATTCTGCAACAATGCGACTGCCATAAACGGACAGTCGCTTTTTGTTTAAATCATAATACCGTTTTTT
>CADBMA010000003.1 GCA_902795665.1 uncultured Rhodospirillales bacterium | reverse complement strand
ATTAAAATATTTTGACTCCTTAAACATATCCGGTTGTTCTTCTTTGGGAACAATCCATCCGGATAAGATATAAAACAAAATTATCAATATACAAGCGCGGATAACGCCAAAAAACAGTCCTAAAATCCTGTCTAATGAGCTCAGCTTGCTGGAGCGGATTTTATCAATTATTTGCGATGTTATTATAATCCAGACAATAAAGAAAATTATGAAAATCAATATTGATGATACTGCAACCGCAGTCATCTCGCTGCCGGTATATTGTTGCATAA
Organism: uncultured Rhodospirillales bacterium; assembly: GCA_902795665.1. Classification (GTDB taxonomy): domain Bacteria; phylum Pseudomonadota; class Alphaproteobacteria; order RF32; family CAG-239; genus JAFUYI01. Next base: position 5,477 of record CADBMA010000003.1, on the reverse strand, counting down.
ACGGCTGAACTATCGGCAACATAAAAATTATTACAACAATTGACAATATCCATCCGATAATTGAAAGGACCTCTTTAATCAGTCCTCTGTTGAGGGCTATCAGAGCAGAAATAGCAATAACTATTAAAATAAAAATATCAAGATTATTCATAAATATTTTCCTTAATTAAACCAGTTAATTAATTTTTGGACATTTCCTATTTCATGAAGCGTAATACCGCTTGCAGACTTGTTTTTGTCGTTTTTATATTGTGAAGGAACTATTGCACTTTTAAAACCTAGCTTGTCAGCCTCTTTGAGGCGTAAATTCGGTTGGCTTACGGCTCTAATTTCCCCAGAAAGACCTATCTCGCCAAATATCACCATATCAGCAGGAAGAGGACGATTGGTCAAAGAAGAAATTATTGCCATCGCTACAGCTAAATCGGCTGCCGGTTCGGAGATTTTGAGTCCTCCGGCAATGTTAAGATAAACATCTTGGCTGCTTAAATTTAACCCTCCTCTAGCCTCAAGAACAGCTAAAACCATTGACAATCTTCCCGAATCCCATCCGACAACAGCACGTTTGGGGCTGGCGTACCCGCTTTGGCTAACCAAGGCCTGTATTTCAACCAAAACCGGTCTTGATCCTTCTATTCCGGCAAAAACACATGATCCGGATATATTTCCTTGTCTTTCTGCCAAAAATAGTGCTGATGGGTTTTCAACTTCTACCAGACCTTTATCTTGCATTTCAAAAACACCGATTTCGTCTGTGGCGCCATAACGGTTTTTAACCGCACGCAAAATACGAAACTGATGACCTCTTTCGCCTTCAAAATATAAAACCGTGTCAACCATGTGTTCTAAAACCCGAGGACCGGCAATTGAGCCTTGTTTGGTGACGTGACCAACCAGAAATAAGACAAAGCCTTTCTTTTTGGCCAGCTTTATCAGTTCATATGCGCAGGCCCGCACTTGCGAAACGCTTCCGGGGGTGGATTCCGCTTCTTCTAAATACATTGTCTGAATTGAATCAATAACCACTACTTTGGCATTGGTTTTTTCGAGTGTGGATACTATATCTTTGACATCGGTAGCTGAGGCCAAATTTACCGGAGATTGTGCCAAACCAAGCCTTTGGGCGCGAATACGAACCTGATCGATTGCCTCTTCTCCTGAGATATAATAACATTCCGGCTTGAGCGGTAAACCGGCTATACTGGCGCAAGCTTGCAGTAACAATGTTGATTTGCCGATACCAGGGTCTCCGCCAACCAAAATTACTGATCCAGATACCAGACCTCCGCCGCTTACTCTATCCAATTCTTTAATTCCGGTTGAAATTCTTTCCAAAGTTTGAGAGCTGCCGCTTAATGACACAAAATCAATGATTTTCCCTTTGTGTTTGTGGTTAAAGTTTGAAAAACCTTCACCGGCAATTTGTTCTTCAACAATTGTATTCCATTCTCCGCAAGAATCGCACTTTCCCTGCCATTTGGGATAAGATGAGCCGCAATTTTGACAAGCATATTGAATTGATGATTTTTTAGCCATTTTATCTCCTAAAGCTCTACTTTTATCGGACCTTGAGAACTGCCGTTCATAAACTGTATAACATATGGATTGTCTGTTTTTTTCAATTCTTCAACCGTTCCTTGCCAAACAATCTTTCCTTTGTACAGCATTGCTATTCTATCGGCTATTTTACGAGCCGAGGCCATATCGTGGGTTATGGTCAAGGCGCTGGCGCCAATTTTTTTAACCGAATTAATAATCAAATCATTGATAACATCGGCCATAATCGGGTCAAGACCGGTGGTGGGCTCATCAAAAAATATTATATCCGGCTGGGTGGCAATGGCGCGTGCCAAACCAACTCGTTTTTGCATACCTCCGGAAAGTTCTGATGGAGATAAATCTGCAACATCTGCGCTCAATCCAACTTGGTGAAGATATTTTATTGCCATTTCTTTGGCCTGCTTGCGGGACATTTTTTGATTTTCAATCAAACCGAAGGCAACATTTTCCCATACGGTCAAGCTATCAAACAACGCTCCTCCTTGAAACAGCATCCCCATTTTGGCATAAAATTTCTCGGCATCTTTACGTTCAGCACCAATTGTTTCAAATCCATCTATCTTTATTGATCCGCTATCCGGTGTAATTAATCCTTGAATACATTTAATTAAGACTGATTTTCCGGTGCCGGATCCACCTATAACCACTAACGATTCGCCAGAGGCTATCTCTAAATCAACACCGTCTAAAACTGTTTTATCGCCGAATGCTTTATGAAGATTTTTAACTGCTATTTTTGGGTTTTTCATATCCAACTCCTACTTGGTAAAAATCATACCGGTGATGATATAATTGAAAATTAAAATCAAAATTGATGATGCAACCACCGCGTTGGTTGTAGCAGTTCCAACTCCTTGTGCTCCGCCTCTTGATTTGTATCCGTTATAACATCCCATGAGTGCAATAATAAAACCAAAAACAGCACCTTTAACCAAACCGGTTATTACATCAATTGCCGCCAATTCATTGATTGTGGTATTGATATAGTTGGCAGCATTATACTCAAGTTGATATATTGCTACAGTATATCCGCCAAAAATACCTATTATGTCACCAATAAGCACCAAAATCGGCAGAACTAAAATTCCGGCCAATAAGCGAGGAGTGACCAGATATTTATATGGATTGGTTGAAAGTGTTGATAGTGCGTCAATTTGCTCAGTTACGCGCATTGTTCCTATTTCGGCTGCCATTGCTGCGCCAATACGTCCGGCGACCATTAACCCCGAAAAAACCGGAGCCAATTCACGCGTGACTGCAATTAAAACTACGGTTGCAACAGCGCTTTCTGCTCCATAGCTTGAAAATCCGGCATTGGTCTGCAATGCAATGACCATGCCGGCAAATACTGTTGTTAAGGCAACAACCGGAAGTGAGTAGAAACCTATATCTACCATTTGTTTGAGCAAAAGCTTCAAATAAAAAGGCGGTGTAGCGCAGTTATACAGGGCTCTGATAATAAACAAAGACAATTCACCAAGGCGGGAAACAAAACCTACCAGAGGTTTGCCAAGGGCGCGCAGAAAATTTTCGATATATTTTATCAACATTGTATGATTTCCTATTAAAATATGTGAAATGATAAAATAACCGACAGAAAAACGCAAGTAATTATCTGTTACAAGCTGCAATTATTTTATCTGGTGCAGAATTTTCAAATGCCCATAATTTTATGCACGGAATATTTACTCCGCAGAATTTTTGGGTTGTATATTCGGGAAGTCTGTCAACCTCATCCGGTGATGAAACCAGTTGTATTGCCATTTTAACTTCTGCTGCATCAATAAAGGGGTATTTACAGATTCCAACCCCCCTAACCTCAAGCAATCCTTTAATGTTTTGCGGACAACTTGCTTTTAAAACACCGTTCACATTAACAATATCAACCCTATCATCGGCTATAAGAACAGCGTTCTTGTTCATTATTAAGCGCAGCGCCAAATCTGATTTTCCGCTTCCTGACTGACCGATTAATAAAATTGCTTTTCCATCTATGGCAACCGCTGTAGCATGAATGTTTTCAGTCATTTAGTGCCGCCAATCTTTTTTGTTTAGCTATATCTTTATTTTCAATTGTAATTTTTCTGCCGCTACCGAAGGGATTTATGCTCACAATAAACGCATTATGTGGCAAGTACCCTCCCATTTTTTCCGGCCATTCAATCAAACAAACGCCTTCGTATAGCGCTTCTTCCATGCCCAGTTCAAAAATTTCTTCGGCCGATTTTATACGATATAGATCATAATGATATATTTCAAAATTATCTGCTTCGTAGCTCTGTACCAATGTAAATGTCGGGCTGGGGACTTCTTCTGCTCCGGTTAGAGATTTTATAAAAGCTCGGGACAAAACACTTTTGCCCATACCAAGCGTTCCAAACATGGCAAAAACATCTCCTTGTTTGGCAAATGCCGCAAGTTTTTCGCCAAGTTTTATAGTATCTGCCTCTGTTGCACAAATAAATTCCATTTTTTTCTCTATAAATAATCCCAAAGCATTTTCTTCTTGGGTTTTATGACTTTTATTTTGGGTTTTTTGCTTTGGATTTTAATCCAATCCCATGGCTTGTAAAATTGTCCTTGCCACATTCCTCTTTTGGCTTTTTGGGCCTGTGCTTCATATGGTTTATATATGTTGTTTTCCGGTAGTGTTACCGCCCAGCCGGCAGTGACCAGTGCGGCTCCTATATCATATTGTCCCAGCGAGCAGGTTGCCACAACATCGCCTTTAGAATCTTGTTTTAAGACATGGCATTCAATTTCATTATCCTGAATCCAACTCTGAAGCCATAAGGCTGCTTCTTTTCCGCACTGATATGCGCGCCCTTGTGAGTTGGCGCAAGATTGTTTTATATCCGGAGCATCTATACCGTAAAGTCTTATGTAGTGGTTGCGCATAATCATTGTATCTCCATCAACAATCTGGACTGTGCCGTATACTGCCGGATAGTCTTTAGGATTAAAGTTGCGCGGTGCTACAACTGTGTTGTTGCCCCCAATAAGTTTATTGATAAATCCCATAACTTTTCCGCCCTCTTGTTGCTGCGGCGCTCTTTTGGGCGAGCTATCTACAATCGGTTCCGGCTCAGGAATAACGTTTTTATTTTGTGGATTTTCTTTTGTTTCGTTTTGTTCTTCTTGAGCAGGTTGGTTTTGCTGGTTGAGCGTATTAGGTGCGTCAGAAACTTTTATATCTCCAAAGTTTTCGTTTATGCCTAATTCTATCACCGGAGGGCGGGTTTCTTCAATTTGTGCTGTATTGCTTTCGCTCATGGTTCCGCCAACAGAAGAACTGCTTTTTCCAAAAAAATCTTTAAGGTTAGGCACAACATTGTTAATTCCGCCTTTAAAAGCTCCCATTGCATAGAGCAAAAAGAAAATCATGCCGGCTAAAAGTATCAAGGATGGCAGACACCCCATGGCTTTCCATATTAATTTAGCAAAAATATAGAGTGCAATTATTCCAACCCCGATACCAATAAGACCGCTGCCCTGTATTAGGCTGTCGGTACTTTGGGCTCCGTTGCCCCCCAAAAAAATTAAAACAATGGCGGCAATACCCAGAAAAATTCTTTTTATCAACAACATGAGCTTTTTCCTTTGTTGGTTTTGCGACAGTTTAGCAGATTTAGGTAAAAATATCGTTACTTTTTAGGCTTGAGCTTTTTTATAACAGCGGCAATGACAAATTCCATCTCGTTCAATATCATTGCGACAAAGCTCAGATATGCAATAACGATTACTATTTTGGCCATCACACGGGCAACGATACCATTCTTTATCGCCAAACATCATATTTTTGGCTCGAGCTATTTTTTCAAGATTTTCTGTTGCCTCAAATCCGGCTTGTTTACAGTTATTAATCATTTTTTCGAGAATATTCATTTTTAGTTCCTTTGTTTAGTGTTGTAAAATAT
>CADBMA010000002.1 GCA_902795665.1 uncultured Rhodospirillales bacterium | reverse complement strand
GAACACGGCGCTTATATGATGAACTCCAAAGATCTGTGCTTAATGCCCAAACTGAACAAAATCTTGGAACTGGGCCTGCACTCACTAAAAATTGAAGGACGTAATAAAACTGAATATTACGCCGCAATTACCGCCAGAGCCTATCGTCAAGCCATTGATGATTATTATAAAAACCCCGCCGAATGGAATAGCACAAAATATATGCATGAACTAAATACCCTGCAAAACCGCGGCTATTGTTTAGGCTTTTACGATGGACATCTAACCAATATAAGTCAAAATTATGAATATACCCGCACACTTGGTGATTGGCTGTTTGCCGGTTCAATAGTCGAATGGGATAATAATGATGCCATTTTTGAAATTCGCAATTTTATTAATTCTGATGAAGAATTTGAGTTTTTGCTCCCTGATAGTTTGGAAGTTATAAAATTAAAATTATCAGATTTTGAAGATGCGGTTAGCGGTGAGATTACCCCCCGTGTCTCTGCCGGACAACAAAAGAAAATACGCATCCGCCCCAATGCATGGAATTTGCCAATTGAAGAAATTAAAAAGAAACTTCCTCAATATACAATTGCACGCAAATTTATGCCGTTAAACGGCGAAAACGGCGAAATGCTTAAACATAAAAAAGATGAGTTTGACATAATCTGCCAAAATGCTGAGTAACTTTTGCAAAAGATTACATAATGTAAAAAAAATAACCAAAGGATTGCAACAAGCAACTTTTGGTTATTTTTCGATTTACACAATTACACCTTAAACTCGACGAAACACTCCTTCTTCAATTAGGGGCAAAAAACCACTGCGGCGGCCAATAATAAAATCAACACTGTCAACTCTAGCCAAGAGCGGCCCTTTATGACAAGAAACCAGCATCTGGTCAATTTTATCTTCTTCGCCGCTCATCAAAATTTCCACACTGCCATCAGCTTCATTATGCACCCAGCCGGAAATTCCGCCAATCCGCTGAGCCTCGCGAACCGCAAAACGCCGAAAACCTATTCCTTGAACGCGTCCTTTAATTTTTATATAAACTTCTTTCATTGTTTTAAAAAATCTTCAATTTCCGTTAATTCTTGTTTTAACTCTTGGCGGCGTTTTTCCGCCAATTCATCTTTTCCCCAGCGTTCTGCTTGGCAAATCTCTTCTATATATGCAGCCTTATATGCCTGCTCGGCATTAATTTTTCCTTTAACCAACGCTGCCGCCAGCAATTCAGATTTCATATTCATTGATGCCAAATAAAAAGCCGCCAGTTCTTTGTCATTCATACTTTCCATAAATTGCCGCATATTATCAAGAGCCTTTTTTTCCTGATTAATAAGTTCAATCTTGTTTGTTGTTTTATAATCAGCGTGCAGCGTCTGCCCTGCCCAAAGCAATATCGGCGTCCACAATTGCTCTTGCTGAGAGGCAATTTCACTGTCCTTATCCCAATAGAGCAACGAATCTGTTTTTGAAAATTGTACCAATTTGGCAATAATATCACAACGATGCTGTTTAATTTCATCAACCGCTTGTGTAAGTTTTTGGTTAGTCATTTTTATTTTTCCCACATTTATTTTAGAAAATTATTCAACAAATCTTTGCCGAGATTTTTAATCTCTTTGGCACTGTTCTTGATCATTGCCGCACTATTATCAATAGCCTCTGAAGTGCCTTGATAAGTCTTCTGCGCAGCATTTGTAACTCCGGTCGGCTTAGGAAACTTGTTTTGGAAACTTGTTCCGCTCAGCGCGGTATAACAAGGAGCCGCGTCTTTATCAAGCAACATCTGCGCTCCGGCAAAAGTTCCACCGCTCAAAGCCACACCGGCAATAGTTTTTATGGCTCCGCCTTGATCTACCGTTATTGATGGCGACTGGATGGTTCCCCTGATTTTTACAAGATTAGAAAGCGCCTGAACCAAACTAACATCAACAATACCGCTGCCATAGGCATTAAGTGTCAGATTAAGCTTGTCATTTTTCAGATTTACAGTTCCATTACTAACAAAATCAATCTTATCCGAATCAATTGCTATACCTTTCGGAAAAGAAGCCACTCCATCTTTAATATCCGCACGAACAACCGCACAGGTTAAATCAAAATTTTCAACTTTAGCCGTATCAAGTTTTAATATATTCAGTAGCTGATTTATAAAATTACCATTCAAATATTTAAAATTACCGCTCTGCATCTTTGAAGCTTCTACAATAGCAATTACTTGACCATTAAGATTATTTATCAAAGTTCGATATGTTGCACCGCTTCCACTGAGATTAAAAGAAGTTTGTGTTTTACCTCCTGACAGAAAACCAAAAGTTTTAGAGTTATTTGCATCCAGAATCTTCAAGACTTCGGGCAAAATTACATCATTTGTAGCTCCAATAACAGTCACCGAATTATTTACCGCATTAACTATTGCACTAATGTCTGCTTTTCCGCCTCCCAGTTCAAAAATTAACGGTTTAACATTAAGCACTCCATTGTTCAAAACTGCCTTAACTGCAAGATTATTCAAAGCAATCTCATTATCTACAACCAATTTTCCAAGTTTAATATTCGCATTAGCATCAACAATCTGCAGTAACTCAAACGGAATTGCCTCATTGGGCACTAAGGCGCTTGCTTGAGCTGATTTTACCAGTTCAAAATTCCATGCCGTTGGCTTTGCGGTATTAAAATTGCGCAAATCAAAAATATCACCGCGCAAATCTGCAATTATCATGGGTTTTTTACCAGAAATATCGGCACTGACGTTTCCCCGCAAAACATTATTTACAACATTCAGCGTCTTAATATCAAAATCTACTTTTTTGAGAGTAGCATTACCGTTACCGATAAGAGTTGTTTCCGGAGCATTAAAGTTACCTGCCGGATTATAAACATTACAGTCAAAAGTTGCCGAAAGCTTATCATTCATCAAATTCTTGATTTTTGCACTTATTACGGCCTTAACATTCAGAGCCTTCATATCTACATCAATCGGATATTCTCCGGTAGCGGAAAATAATGTTGCTAAAGATCCAAAAATTCCCTCACCTTCAAATTTCATACCATTAAACGCCAAATCCCAGCTTGCATTCATCGGAGAATTTATATCTTCTGTATCAAAATTTAACTCATTGATATCCAGTTTCTGGCTTGAATTATCCTTGTGTTGATAATACTCAACCACACCATTTTGAAGAGCGACTTCACGAGCCGTAAACTCAGAAAGAAAATCCAACGGATTATCATTTTCTGCAGCATAAGCCGATTTTATAAACCAACTATGTGACGTTGTCATAGTTTTATCAGTTTGAGGTAATTTTATATCCCAGCTATTTTGTCCGTCTTTAGCTGTTTCCAAATAAACCTGCGGTCTTTTCAAAAGGGCTTTTTCAACAATAATCTGCTTTTTCAGCAACGGCAACAACGCAAAACGCAACTCCAAAGTTTCGATTTTTGCCATTTGTGGATTTTTTGCCCACTCTGGATTTGCAAAGCTTATGTCATTTATCACAATTGTCGGAATTAATGAAATCCCCAAATTGGCATCACCGGCAATGACAAGCTTGCGGCCGGTTTTCTCATATGCAATTTTCTCAGCCATAGCCTTATAGCGGTTGAGATCAAAGTTTTTTAAAAAAATATACCCCCCTACGGCAGTAACAATGACCATAAAGAAAATTATTCCCAAAAACCACTTGATAAATTTCATTTTTTACTCCTTAAAATCTATTCCGACCGCATTGAGCGAATTGCGAAAATGTTCAGGCAAAGGCGCCATAATAATTGTTTTTTTATTATATATTGTTGATAAGTCAGTTTTGTAGGCATGGAGATGCAGTTTATCCGCAAAAAGATTATTTTTTATACGGCTGCCTCCGCCAAAATATTTATCATCTCCAACAATCGGACAACCGATAGATTCAAGATGAACCCTAATTTGATGTGTACGCCCTGATAGCGGACAAACTTCAATTAATGAAAATTTATTACCCACCTTATCCAAAACTCTATAAAGAGTTCTCGCACTTTGCCCCTCAGAAGTTATTTGCATACGCTCCCCTGCTTTGGCAAGATAAGCCTTAATTTCTCCGTTCTCTTTATCTGGGCAGCCGTTAACCAATGCCAGATAGGTTTTAGCAATCTTATGTTCGCGAAACCCCTTAGTCAACAGTTCGGCACTTTTACGATTGCGCGCCAACAGCAATACCCCGCTGGTGTCCTTATCAATACGATGAACCAATTTAGGGCGTTCGCTATTTTCAAAAATAAGTGCATCAAGCATCCCATCCACATGAAAACGCGTATTAGTTCCGCCTTGAACTGCCAACCCCGAGGGTTTGTTAATTGCAATAACATCTTTGTCTTTATAAATCACCAAACTGCGCATAAATTCAACTTCTTTAGTAAGAAGTGTTTTACTTTTCTGCGGCAACGCTTCCTCATCTTTAAGCGGAGGAATACGAATCGTTTGTCCGGCACTCAGCTTGAACGAAGCCTCAACTTTTGCCCCATCCACTTTTATTTGTTTTGTGCGCAGCAATTTTTGCAGTCTTCCCATCGTAATATTGGGATAATATTTCAAAAACCAGCGGTTAAGACGCATACCATCATCTTCATTTTTTACGCATTGTAAAACTATTCCGGACATTTCTCACCTTAAATTTGTTCGAAGGGAGTGTAAAATATTCCTGCCCATTTGACAAGATTAAAAAATATTTTTATACTCATCACAAATTTTAAGGAGAAAAATATGTTAAAAAAACTGGCAATTATAGCTTTGGTTGCACTATCATCTGCTTGCGTTTCCACCAAAGATGAAGGAAAAACACCGCAAACCTTAAGCGGAAAATTCAACAGCTGCATGCTCAACAGCATTTATGATTTGAAAGATAGCGGAAAATTGTTTTACCGTGACAAGTGGAGCACAGCGCACGATATTATGAAAAGTTGCGAGCGTAAGCTACATATTTCCAGTTCAGAAATTAATGAAAAACAAAGCATTAACATTATTGTCAGTGTAATAGATTCTCTGCGGAAATAACATGACCGATTATAGCGAAGATTATTTGCTTGATAAACAAATAAAAATTTTGCAGCCTCTTGATGGCTACCGAGCTTCAAGTGATGCGGTGCTTTTATCTTCGTTGGTACACACGGTCAAAAAAGGTGACAAAATATTAGATATTGGCTCCGGAACCGGTGCAATTTCTTTGTGTCTGTCGCATCGTTTTCCTCAAGCTGCAATCACCGGTTTAGAAATTCAGCCTCGCCTTGCAGAACTGTCCAATATGAGCGCCTCCATCAATAACTTTAACAATTTGCATTATATCAATTGTGACATTCGGCATCCTCAATCCGCATGGTTTAATGCCTACGATCATGTAATAACCAATCCGCCCTACGCTGCAGACGATATGCCATCGCCAAATCTCAGCAAATTACAGGCTCACAATTTTCAACATTTCAGCCTGCCCGAATGGTTAAATCTGGCCTTAAAATGTCTGCGTCCTCTGGGCCGCATTTATACAGTTAACCGCGCTGAAGCAATTGATGACATCTTAAGTGTTTTTCATGGCAAAGCCGGTGCCATAAGCATCATTCCTCTATACTCCAAGTCCGGACAACAAGCCAAGCGGGTTTTGGTTTGCGCTCGCAAAGGCGATAAAACGCCAAGCCGAATTTTGCCGCCACTTATTGTGCATCAACCCAATGGCGAATATACTGAGCTTGCGCACAATCTGCTCCGCAAAGGATACGGATATTTTGATTAATCATTGCAAATAGCATAAAATATTAACCTTTCTGTGTTACCATTCCCAAAAATTGGGGAAAAATATGCTAAAAAAATGGCTGCAATCACTAAAAATTTATACCGACCGGCGAATGCTGATAATGATCGGCCTTGGTTTTTCCAGCGGTTTTCCGTTATTATTAGTCAGTGGCACATTGTCACTTTGGCTAAAAGACAGCGGTTTAAGCTATGCCTTAATCGGAATGTTTGCTTTAGTAAAAACTCCGTATAGTTTCAAGTGGGCATGGGCACCGCTCATAGACCACATACGATTGCCTCTTCTGGGGCGTTTAGGGCGGCGGCGCGGCTGGGCCTTATTGACACAACTATGCCTAATGTTTTCATTATTATTTTTATCACGCTTAACCCCCGAAGTCGAAAACTGGAAGCTCATTTTTGCAGTTGCGGCAATTGTTGTATTTTGTTCCGCCTCACAAGACATTGTTGTCGATTCCTTTAGGGTTGACAGTTTTTCTGACCAAGAACAAGGCGCCGGTTCTGCAGTATTTGTTTTGGGATATAGAATTGGAATGATTTTTTCCGGTGCTTTTGCTTTACTAATGGCCGATTTTTTAAGCTGGAATGAGGTTTATCTTATCATGTCTTGCGGCGCCTTAATCGGCATTATTACAATTTTGCTATCGCGCGAACCAGACAAAGAATATTATTTTCATGAGCAAAAACAGCTGCAACAAACCAAATGCGAACGCTTAAAAGCTTTCATGCGCCGCTCGGTTATCGAGCCTTTTGCAGACTTTATGCGTCATCGCGGTTGGTATTGGATTTTATTGCTGATTGTGTTGTTTCGCCTAAGTGATGACTATAAGGCACCAATGGCCAACATTTTTTATGACGACATGGGGTTCACCAAGGCACAGATTGGATATATTTCCAAAATTTACGGAATGTTAGCAACCATCATAGGTGGCTTATTGGGCGGCATATTGGTCAACCATAAGGGAATATGCTATAGCTTGGTTATAACTGCAATATTGCAAGGTGCCACCAATTTGGTCTATATTGCACAGGCCGCAGCCGGCAACAACATTTATATGCTGGCCGCAACAATTTGCGCGGACAATCTGGCCGGTGGAATGGCAACAACCGCTTTTGTCGCATATCTGTCATCACTTTGCAATACAGCATACACGGCAACACAATATGCGCTTTTATCATCACTAATGAGTCTTACTCGCGATATAGTATCTTCAACCAGCGGCTGTGTAGCAAAAATCATCGGCTGGCCATACTTTTTTGCATTATCAGGAATATTAGTATTACCATCTTTATTGTTGTTAGCCTATATGATAAAAAAGAAAATAATTTAACATCCACACACATCGCATACCGCGCCCCATTGCTCCTTCTCTCGTCATTGCAGGGATGGCAGGTTGTTTATTAAACTGGATCACCACGTCGGACGTTCCGTCCTCCTCGTGATGACGAAAGAGAATGTGTCATTCCCCATTTCCGTCATTGCGAGGCGATTTATCGCCGTGGCAATCCAGCCGTTTTCG
>CADBMA010000001.1 GCA_902795665.1 uncultured Rhodospirillales bacterium | reverse complement strand
GGCAAACGCTCCTCGGCTTCGTGGTGGTCAAGCACAATAACGTCTATGCCTTGTGATGATGCATATTCCAAAACTTCAAATGCTGTGGTGCCGCAGTCAGTGGTAATGAGCAAATTGGTACCGCAGGCGGCAAAATTATCAACTGCGCTGCGGCTGGGGCCGTAGCCCTCTTCGCGGTCGGGAATGTGAATGAGCGGGGAAATGCCGACACTTTCTAAAAATAAGCGCAGAACCGAAGAAGAAGTGGCGCCGTCAACATCATAGTCACCGATAATGGCAACTTTTTGGTTGTTAATTATGGCAGAGGCAATGCGTTCAGACGCTTTTTCCATGTCTTGCAGAACATGGGGATCGGGCATTAGGTTTTGTATTTTGGGATTGAGAAAATCGGGAATATCATCAAGAGAAACCCCGCGCCCGACCAATATCTTGGCAATTAATAAAGGCAGAGAATGTTTTTGCGCCGCAAGCTCAACCGTTTTGTCATCTGGTTGGATGAACTTCCACAAGTTGCCACACAACGATTTCTGAGAACAAAAATCAATCCCCACCTTTAGGAATCCTTGTATCAATAGCTGATATAAATTTCAGCGCGGCGGTTGAGACGCTCGCCCTCAGGCATGGCCTCGCTATACAATGGATAGCTGTCTGACAGCGCCTCTATGATGATATTTTCTTTTTTAACACCGGCTCGACGCAGCGCAGCAGCAACATTTTGCGCACGTTGCAACGAAACCTTGAGGTTGATGCTTTTGTGGGTGGCAATGTCTGTGTTGCGGGTGCGGCTTGAGGCAAAACCATAAACACGGACAATGGCATTGTGTTTTTTGGCAATTGAGGCCGCTTTGGCAATTGCAGAACGGTACTCCGAAGCCACCGAAGAACTGCCATCGGCAAACAAAATGTTGGCAACCTGATAATTTACACTCGGAGCCGGACGAGGTGCCGGTTGGCGGATAATAGGAATATTTTTCTTTACTTTGGTTGGGCTTGGCTGATTTTCGTCTTTTAGCTCAGGCATGACCGGAACTTTTGCTACTGTGGTCGTAGTTTCATTTTCATCATATTTTATATTTTTGGTATCTGAGGCAATGGTTTTGCCGGCGCTAATGTGTATGGGCTGGTAGTGAGCCTCAGGTGTCTGAGGATCCGGCTGGACGCTAGTGGTTGAACACGCCGAAACAAGTGCGAAAACAGAAATAAGAGCATATGTGCTAAAACGACCAAACATAGTAAATTCTCCTGATAATTATCCCCATTAGTAATAGACCAAAACTCCTTTGTTGACAAGGGTAATTTTTGCAAATGTTTAAAAGCGTTGTAAATTTTAAAATTATATTATATATTGGCGCTAGTTATGATTTTGGGAGGAAAAATATGATTAAATTTGCAAAATTTGTTTTGTTGCCGGCCATTATTGCCGTTGCTATTGTCGTGTCCGTGTTTTTTATGCTTAAGCCTGAATATCAAAAAAATGAACTGATTATTGCTGTAAATGACGGGAATGACCAAGTTGTGTACAGCGTTGAACTGGCTCAATCCGTAAATGAGCTGAGAACAGGTTTAATGGATCGCGAAAGTTTGGATGAAAATTCCGGTATGTTGTTTGATTTAGGCGCTTTTAAAGAAAATGTCTCAATGTGGATGAAAAATACCAAAATTGCTCTGGATATGCTGTTTATTGATGAAGATGGCATGATTTATTGGATTTTTGAAAATGCTGAACCGGAGTCAACAAAATTGATTATACCTCCATATCCTGCTCATGCCGTGTTGGAGGTTAATGGCGGAGATGCGGCGAAAAAGAATATCCGTATAGGCGATGTGGTGAAACATAAATGGTTTAAATCTGCCGCTAAGAATGAGCCTGTTCAGGATGCAGTTGATAGCGAGCCTGTTCAGAACGCAGATGATGCAAATGATGTAGCAGCTGATGAAGTTTCTGAAGAACAAAGTAGTGATAATACACCGGCTGCCGAAACTGAAAATGATGAAACTTCAAATGAAAAAGCAGGGTCTTTAGATTAAGACTTCTGATTTTGTGCAAAAAAAAACGAGGATTTATATCCTCGTTTTTTTGTAGATGCTGCGTTACGGATAATGATTATTGCCTTAAAACACCATCAACCTTTTTGCCAACTTCAAGAATTACTTTTTTCATCAATCCGTCCAATTCTTGAGCGGTAAAGGTCTTTTCTTTGGGTTGAAACGTCACGGTTAAAGCAACCGATTTCTTGTCCTCTGGCAAATTTCCGCCCTCAAATATGTCAAAGATATTAACATCTGAAATATATTGACGGTCAGCATTCTTGGCAGCGGCAATAATATTGGCTGCTGCTACGTCTTTGCTGACAACGAATGCTAAATCTTTATCAACGGATTGCAGGTTGATAAGCTCGAGTTTTTTCTTGGCCTTGCCTGCTCCGCCACGAGGAAGAGGAATATTGTCAAGAAAGACCTCAAAAGCCATAACTCGGCAATCAATGTCATAAACTTTCAAAACTGCCGGATGAATTTCTCCAAAATAAGCCAAAACATTTTTTCCAAGACGAAAAGTTCCGCTGCGTTTGGGGTGATAATATTCCGGAGCATCGGTGGTAATTTGGGCGCTATCCCACGGACCATTAGCCGCGGCTATTGCTGCCAGTGCATCGGCTTTGGCATCAAAAACATCATATGCGCGTTCATTGCCTGACCAGTGTTTGTTAGAAGTCATTCCGCAGCGAACTCCGGCAACAACACTGCCTTGTTCAGTCGGACGGCATCCATAAAACTCGGGACCGACTTCAAACAGTGACACATTGTTTAATCCACGAGCAATGTTGTTATGAGCTGCCAGCAAAAGATTGGGCAGCACCGAAGGGCGCATTTCATCAAGTTCTGATGCTATCGGATTCATTAACAAAACCGCTTCGCGACCTTTGCGGAAAGGTTGGCATAATTTTGAATCGGTAAAGCTCCATGTTACTGTTTCATACATTCCGCGCGAGGCAAGCTCGTGTCTGACAATAACGCTGCGTTGCTGTTTTGGGGTTAGTGTCAGCTGCGGAAAGTTTTCGTGAGGCAAAGATGTAGCCGGAATATTATCCAGACCTATCATACGGACAATTTCCTCAACCAAATCAGCCTCAAACTCAATATCGCCGCGCCATGTCGGAGAGATGGCTTCAACTTTATTACCTTTGTCAGTAAGTTTGAATCCCAAGGCGGTCAAAATACGGAGAATTTCCTCTTTGCTGACATCTATTCCGGCAAGAGTTTTGATGCGCTCATAACGCAATGTTACCGGTTTTGCACAATAGTTTTCTTGTCCGCAGATAACAATTTCCGAAGCCTCACCGCCGCAAATATCCAAAATGAGAGAGGTGGCATAATCTGAGCCCATAACATTGGAATTTGGGTCAACCCAGCGTTCATAACGGTAACGGGAATCTGATTCTATTTGAAAATGACGACCAGTGCGGGCAATACATTCCGGATTGAACGATGCACTTTCAAGCAGCACATTGACTGTATCAGCAGAACAACCTTTGGCAATGCCGCCCATGACACCGCCCAGACATTGCACTCCATCATCATCGCAAATTCCAAGACTTTGATTATCAAGCTTGTACTCTTTATCTTCCAATGATGTAAACAACTCTCCGTCTTTGGCCATACGAATAACCAAATCACCTTTTAATTTATCAGCATCAAAAACGTGCAAAGGACGAGCTAAATCATAGTTAAGATAATTTGTTACATCTACCAGCGGAGAGATGGGGTGCAGTCCGATGGCAGAAAGGCGATCTTTCATCCATTTTGGAGTTTCGGCATGATTATTAACGCCTTTTATATATCGCCCTGTATAAACCGGACAAGCGTCAGCTGCTTCAACTCTGATATTAATCGGGCATTTGAAAGAGGCATTTGTTTTTTTGATTTCAAGCGGTTTTAATGTGCCAAGACCGGAAGCGGCCAAATCACGTGCCACACCACGGACACCCAAACATTCAGCACGGTTGGGAGTGATTGAAATTTCTATTACCGGATCAATATTCAGTATCTCGGCAGCAGGTACTCCGATTTTTGTATCTGCAGGCAATTCAATTATGCCGTTATGGTCATCGCCGATACAAAGTTCTTTTTCTGAACATAGCATTCCAAAACTTTCAACACCGCGAATTTTGCCAACAGTGAGTTTTTCATTATAGCAGGGAATCACTGTGCCTACTGAGGCAAAAATGCCGATTGTTCCTAGTTTAACATTGGGAGCGCCGCAAACAACCTGCAAAATTTCTTTGCCGTTATTAACGCTCAGCAAATGCAAATGGTCAGAATCAGGGTGCATTTCACATTTTTCAACTTTTGCGGTAACAAAACCATTTAAAGACGCAGCAGGATTATACACTTCTTCAACTTCCAAACCGATAGATGTAAGGCGTTCGGCAATCTCTTCGACAGTTGCGTTTGTGTCCAGATGTTCTTTTAACCAAGATAATGTAAATTTCATCGTGCCAATCCTCCGTTATTACTTAAACCACCGGTCATTGAAGATGTATCCAATGGTACAAAACCATAGTGCTTCAACCAGCGCAAATCCGACTCAAAAAAAGTACGCAAATCAGGAATGCCATATTTAAGCATAGCAAGACGATCCAAGCCTACACCAAAGGCAAATCCCTGATATTCGTCGGGGTCAATTCCTCCTGCACGCAAGACATTAGGATGCACCATGCCGCAACCTAAAATTTCAAGCCAATCGTTTCCTTCGCCGATTTTTAGTTCACCCTTTCCTTTGCGGCATCCGATATCCAACTCAGCACTAGGCTCGGTAAATGGGAAATATGACGGACGATAGCGAACTTTTATGTCATCAATCTCAAAAAAAGCCTTCACAAAATCGTACAGGCAGCCTTTTAAGTGCGCCATAGTGGTTGTTTTGTCAATCACCAGACCTTCAACCTGATGGAACATTGGAGTATGGGTGGCATCATAGTCACTGCGATATGTGCGGCCGGGAGCAATAATCCGAATTGGAGGCTTTTTGCTTTCCATTGTGCGAATCTGCATTCCTGAAGTATGAGTTCTGACCACAAAACTTTCATCAAAATCTGTACTATCCGGATTGGCAATATAAAAAGTATCCTGCATTTGGCGTGCCGGATGATTGGCCGGCATATTCAGAGCATTAAAATTATGAAATTGATCCTCAATATCTGGTCCGTCGGCCACTTCAAAACCCATTTGCCCGAAAATAGCAACAACTTCTTCATAAATTTTTGATACCGGATGAATGCGGCCTTGCGTTTCCGGACGAATCGGCAAAGTTACATCAATATACTCTTCTGCCAATTGCCGATTGAGTTTTAATGTTTCAAGCTCTTGCTTTTTAGAATCAATAGCTTTTTCAACTGCAGACTTTAAAATATTCAACATTTTACCAGAAGCGATTTTTTCTTCTAAAGGCAAAGCGCCTAATGTTTTCATTTTTTCAGTAATGATGCCTTTTTTACCCAAAACTGAAATTCTGATATCGTCCAAAGCCTTCAAATCTGCTGCCGAATTAATTTTCAACAGTAATTCGTTTTCCAATTCTTTAAGGTCTTCCATAATTTTCCTCATTGTTTAAAATAAAAAGAGTCTGCCCCTATTGCTCAAGCAGACTCTTCAATTTGCATTTATAAATTGCTTATTTCAAAGCGTCCTTAGCTTGCGCAACTAACTTGGCAAAAGCCTCGGGCTCTTTTAATGCGATATCGGCCAATACTTTACGATCAAGCTCGACACCTGCTTTGGCGAGCCCGTTCATAAATCGAGAATATGTCATATCGTTAAGTCTGGTCGCAGCGCTGATACGTTGAATCCAGAGCATACGGAAATTTCTTTTCTTAACGCGTCTGTCACGGTAAGCATATTGCAAACCTTTTTCAACTTTTTCAATTGCTACTCTAAATACATTTTTGGAACGACCGCGATAGCCTTTCGCCATTTCAAAAATCTTTTTATGACGAGCACGAGCCGTTACACCTCTTTTTACACGAGACATTTAACTATCCTCCTACAAATATGGCAAAAATTGTTTAACAATCTGGACATCGGCGGTATCAACTAAAGTTGTGCCGCGAGCCTGTCTTTTCATTTTTGGTGTTTTGCAGAAGAGACAGTGTCTCTTTTTGGCAAAATTTCTTTTCAATTTGCCGGTTCCGGTAACGCTGAAACGTTTTTTAACGGAACTTTTAGTTTTCATTTTTGGCATTTTGCTTCCTTTCTAAAAAATGTGGATGCTATAAGCGGCATCAGGCATGCCTTACGCCTGCATACCGCGTTTACGGTGAGTGTTATACATTATAAAAAAAAAATTAGCAAGTTTTTTTTATTGATGATTTAAATTACTGATGTTATATTGCCTGCAATTTGAATTATAATACCTATTATTAACCAAAAATATTAACGTTATGGAAGTACTAGACACAATTATCTCCGCCGAAAAGACACGCGGCCGAGAATTGGTAGCCCTTTGGGAATCAGGAGGAATGGATTCCGGCTATGGAGAAGCAACAATTGTAGCTCGTAGTAACGGACAAAAGCCGTCCGCTGTGTGTTTTAAGAAAACACCAAACGGAAATCATGCTATGATACCGATATTCAGAAACGATATCATAGTAAAGACTTTCTTTGATGATGCCTCTACTTCACATTTTTCGCATACCATCTATTGGGTCTCAAGAGCCTATACAGAAAAGAATGGAGAAGCAAAAGTGTGTATGAAACGCATCAATCAGTTTGAGAACGGGCGATGGGAAAATCCGTTGGCTGAACACCTCAAACCGGTTGTTTTTGTGGCAGAGCAGAAAGCTAAAAAAGAAAGGTGCTGTCGTGCCATGTATGTAAAAAACATGAAAAAAAAGTAGAGATATTTTTTTTGCGTCCTTCGGGGCGTTTTTTTTTGCGCAATTTTAAATTTTTCGTGTAATGGCATATAATAAAAAAACCCTAGATTTCTCTAGGGGTGAATTGGCGCGCTCCGGGCGATTCGAACGCCCGACCCACAGCTTAGAAGGCTGTTGCTCTATCCAGCTGAGCTAGGAGCGCATTGTCATCGGCTATTTAATTCGCATATTTTACCCTGACTGTCAATATGTTTTTATACAAAAAACGGGATTTTTTTATTCTTGAATTATTGTATAAAAATAGTATCTTGTTCTCAACAAGGAGAATAAAAATGGCACAATATCAATCGAAAATAATCATTCTCGGGTCTGGTCCGGCCGGATATACAGCAGGCATTTATGCTGCTCGTGCCGGACTTAGCCCTTTGCTGATATCCGGATTTCAGAAAGGCGGGCAACTCACTATCACTACCTATATTGAAAATTTTCCGGGGTTTCCGGAACCGATTGCCGGCACTGAGCTAATGGATAGAATGTTAAATCAGGCTCAAAATTTGGGAGTAACCGTTATTGATGACCAAATTAGTGAAGTTGACTTTTCAAAAAGGCCTTTTACTCTGATATCAGAACAAAATTCGTATTGTGCCGACAGTGTAATTATTGCCACCGGCGCTTCAGCTCGTTGGCTGGGGCTTGAAAATGAAACAAAGTTTCGTGGTTTTGGTGTATCAAGCTGTGCCACCTGTGATGGTTTTTTCTATCGCAATAAACATGTGGCTGTTGTCGGCGGAGGCAATACCGCTGCAGAAGAAGCGCTTTATTTGGCCAATATTGCGGCGTCGGTTACGCTTATTCACCGCAGAGATACGTTGCGTGCTGATAAAACTATGCAAGAGCGCTTGTTTAATCATCCCAAGATTAATATTGAATGGGATAGCGTGGTTTGTGATGTTTTGGGCAATGAAAATCCAAAGTCGATGACCGGACTGCGCATTAAAAATCTGAAAACCGATAAATTTAAGGAACTTGATGTTGACGGACTCTTTGTGGCCATCGGACACACACCAAATACATCAATATTCAAATCAGCGTTAAATCTTGATGATGACGGATATATCATAACTTCTCCGGGAAGCACAAAAACCAGCATTGATGGTATTTTTGCCGCCGGTGATGTTAAAGATTCTCGATATCGTCAGGCTATAACTGCTGCCGGTTCAGGGTGTCAGGCCTTTTTAGAAGCTGAGCGCTTTTTATTGCAAGGGATTTGAGAATTATCGCCTTGTTTAGATTCATAATCAGGCAAGGTGTTGTTGGGATAAGTGCATCCGCAATTATCGTCCTCGCT
The DNA here is from genome assembly GCA_902795665.1 of uncultured Rhodospirillales bacterium. Taxonomy (GTDB): domain Bacteria; phylum Pseudomonadota; class Alphaproteobacteria; order RF32; family CAG-239; genus JAFUYI01. The sequence continues at coordinate 5,123 of CADBMA010000001.1, read as the reverse complement.
GCAGTTGCATTTGTTTTGCTGGTTATCCAGTATATCTTGCTGCTGCTTATTACTCATAATTTCCTCCGTATTATATTTGGTAGATATATACAAAAAAAGCCCTCTTTCAAGAGGGCTTTGAGGAAAGTAATTTATCTTTATTGAGCCGGTACCACGACAACCGGTCCGTTATAGCGACGAGCCGAAGCTGCCGGAGCCGGTGCCGAAACTGTCGGAGCAACAACCTGCGGCTGAGCCGGAACAACGGTTTCTGTATCGGTTTCTACAACAACTTGCTGTTGATAATAACCACCGCCCAAATTTTGTCTTTCATAAGAAACGTTTTCAAAGTATCTTGGCTCATAAACAGTGCCGAATGTTCTGCGGCGATAGACAACCTCAACAGGTTCACGAACTGTACGAACTTCGCCTTGGCAGGTTCCGCAGGTTGGCTGCGCTACCGGAGCTTGCACAACCGGAGTCTGAGCGCGAGCACATTCATTGCAAGGTTGAGGAGCCGGAGCTGCCTCTTGACAAGGGCATTGCTCTTCATAATTTTCACCGGAGCAATCATAGTCATTAGCGCAGGCTGAAACAGCCAAAACAGCGCCCAATATAGTAAAAATCTTTTTCATCATTTTCCTCATTCAGTTAGTTATTGATGTCCTCAGTATATACACTTTTATTATAAATCTCAACAAAATTATTTAAATTTTGGCAAATTTTGTTGATATTTTTTGCTTTTGATTACTTAAGCGTTGATGGCGAACATTTTTACTGATTTTCAGCACGGTATAAAAGTATCCGCTGCAGACCACCGCAGCACCGCCAATCCATGCTAACGGACTGGCCCAGCATAGACCGACAAAACCAAATATTGATGCCAGATAGATGGCCGCAAACACACGCATTAAAAGCTCAACAATGCTTGAAATCATTGGAACTATGGAGTTTCCCATGCCTTGGCATGAATTGCGGAAAATAAATATCTGTCCCAAAAAGAAATAAAACAAAACGCTGATGTTTAGATAAGTGCAAGCCATGGATATTACTTCAGAAGCAGAATAATTGCTGTCATCGGTTATAAATATTCCGACAATTTGCCGACCGCAAGCAAATACAAAAACAGCCAAAATTAAACTCAGGCATAGCGATGTTAACGAACATTCCAATACACCGCGGCGGATTCGAGCCACTCTGTTGGCTCCGTAATTTTGTGCAACATAGGTTGACATGGCAATACCAAATGATACCATGGGCTGAACTCCAAGTTGTTCAACACGCATAGCGGCTGTCATTGCGGCAATTGTTGCCGCACCAAACTTGTTGCAAATGGCTTGGGTGACTGCCGTACTAAGTGCAATAATCGAAAATTGTACCGCCATAGGCACTGCAATAATCAAATGTTCTTTACACATATTGGCCCTAAGACGCCATTCGGATTTGTGCGGGCGTAAAAGCGGAAACTTTTTGTTCATATAAAAAATGCAACAGATAAATGAAATTGTCATTGCGACAACTGTCCCTAGTGCCGACCCTGCAACTCCCATACTGCAATAATAAATAAACACAAAATTTAGAACGATATTAACAAGAGTGGTAAATATTAAAAAATATAACGGAGTTTTGCTGTCACCAAGGGCTCTCATCAGTCCGGATAAGAGATTAAAACCGACAATCATAATTACACCGGCGTTAATTACGCATAAAAATGTTTTGCTATCTGCATATATATCTTCGGGGACGTTCATAATATGCAGCAATTGATCCATGAACAAAAATATGATCAGTGCAAAAAACAGGGTAAAACTTGCACTCAATATTGATGCTATGGCCACAGAGCGACGCATACGCTCAAAATTTTTGGCTCCGAAACTTTGGGCGGTTATAACTGTCAACCCGTTAGTAAAACCAATACTGACAACCACCAAAAAGAAAAACAACGGAGCAACCGCGCCTACTGCAGCCAGCGCCTTAACTCCAATTAAGTGTCCAACCAGCAAAATATCGGATATGCTGTAAAGCTGCTGAAAGCAATTGCTTATAAGCAGCGGAATGGCAAATTTTACTATCAAACCCAGCGGCTTGCCGGAGGTCATATCCTGCATTTTGTGTCCTTATAAAAATAATCCGGATATAAGAACAATAAGTAAAATTGTCAATAAAAAAGATAACTACTCACTCTGCCCTAAAAAACTATCAATGCGGTATCTGACATATTTATCAAAAGATATTTGATCAGAAGTCATATTTTGCAAGTTTTCAATTTTTTCATATCCGAATGATGAGCCGTCTTGAATACGCACCAAAACCACTTCCAAAGGGCGGCTAAGATTATAAGTGGCAATAAAATTATACTCATCGTCATTTTGATAATCAATCATAAACAGGCTATATTGGTCGGCATAATATTTTTGATATAATTCATCAATCATTTCCATGGCTTTCGGACATTCGTAGCAGCTATCAGCAGTATAAAATACATAGATGATTGACTTATTATAATTGCCGTTTTCGGCAGCAAAATATTCTTGCAAACTTTGTGATGGATTGTATGCTCCCTGATATTGCGGAAGTTGAGCCAAAGCTGCAGATGACAGCAGGCAACTTATTAATATTAAGGTATATTTTGTCATTTTTATCTCCGTTATGGGTTTATAACGGGGAGCAAGCCTTTTCAAGCCATTGACGCTCTTGCCGGCTGAGCAGCGGCGCAATTTTTTGATAAACCTGATGATGGTAATTGTTCAACCATTTTATCTCCTCGTCAGTAAGTAGATATTTATCAATCAGGCGAAAATCAACCGGCACCATTGTCAAAGGTTCAAATTTTAAATATCCATCTATATCGGCATGGGTTACATAAACCAAATTTTCAATTCTAATTCCAAAATTGCCTTCTTCATAATATCCGGGTTCAATTGATACAACCATGTTTGGTTTAAGAGGATAGTTATTACCTGAGACACCCATATTTTGCGGTCCTTCATGGACATTTAAGAAACACCCTACTCCGTGTCCGGTTCCGTGTTTATAATCAAGACCGAACTGCCACATGATACGGCGGCAGATTGCGTCCAGTCTTGTACCGGAAGTGTGTTCGGGAAAAATTTGTGAAGCAAGCGCAATATGTGCTTTGAGTACAATTGTAAATTTTTCAATCATTTTAGGTGTGGGGTTTCCAACACTAATCGTACGGGTTATGTCGGTTGTTCCGTCAAAATATTGTCCGCCGCTATCCAGCAACAACACTGAATTTTCTTTAATCTTGGCACAATTTGATGCTGAGGGTTGATAGTGGATAATTGCGGCATTTTCTCCGCTGCCGGCGATAGTTTCAAAACTAACGGAATAAAATAAGCTTTGCTCTTGGCGAAGTGAGAGCAGTTTATTGACGACATCAATTTCCGTCTTGGCGTGATAGTTATCCTCAAACCATGACAAAAATTTGCATATGGCAACACCATCTCTGATGTGTGAATTTTTCATCCCTTGCAATTCTGTCGGATTTTTTTGGGCTTTAGTGACTGCACAAAAATCCGCTTTATTTACAACCTCAATTCCTAGATTGCGGAATATGTCTACAATCGCCGCCGGTGTTGTATTAAAATCGGCACTGATTTTTTGACCGGAAAAAGGCTGTAAAACATTCTCCAAAGTCATAACAGAAGATTGCTTGAATTTGCATTCTTTCGGCAAATCTACGTTGTCCAGCAACAAAGTTATTGCTTTTTCTGCTGTTACCAATGCCATGGCGCGAATAATCGGGGTATCCGGCAAAGCATTGGAGCGCAAGTTGGTAAGCCAAGATACACTATCTGCTGCACCGATAAATGTTGCGGCAACATTGTCAGAGGCTGTTTTTTTAGCCAATTCAGCAATTTTATCCTCTGCACTTTTTCCGGCATAATCAATTGATTGTATGAATGCTTCAGCTCTTTGGGTATTCATTAATTGCGCTTTGGGAAGCCACTGAGCTTTTGGCAGGCATTTTTTTATTTGCTGCAGCAGCGACTCGCTGATTTGCCAGGGATTATACTCAATATTCGCATTATAAAGATTGGTTTTAATCCAGCTTTGAAAATTGTTTTCCGCATTTTCAACAATTACTTCAACAAATTTTGCATTTGTCTGTTTTTGGGATTGAATTTCATACCTTCCGTCAACAAACAAAAAGGCTTTTTGGCGAGTAATAATAAGTGTTCCGGCTGAGCCGCTAAAACCGGTGAGCGCCAAAATTTGGTTTTCTTGTTCCAAAATATCCTGCCCCAAAAAGTGATTGTTGCGAAAGATAATAATTGCGTCGCTTGTCATTGATTTTTGTATATCTTTAATGGTCATGATTTTTCTCCACTAACATTGCGCGCCAATTTTCGTTTTTTATCAAGTCCACGCAGTGCAATCCAAATTTTTGATATGTATCTTGCACCCATTTTGTTTGCTCGTCAATAAAACCTGATAAAACGGCGTATCCTCCCAAAGTCAGATTTTGAGATAATTCTTCAGCCATTTCAATCAAAGGGCGTGCTAAAATATTGGCCAAAATCAGCTGATATGGACTATTTTCAGCAATATGATAATTGGCAAATCCATTGCTTTGCACCGCATGAATGCGTTCGCCTAAATTATTGTCAGCAGCATTTTGCAAGGTGACGGCAACAGCTTCATCATCAATATCTACGCACAAAGCTTTGGATTGCGGCCATAAACGGCAAGCCGCCAGTGCCAATATTCCTGACCCGCAGCCCATATCCAATATATTTTGCGGAGTAAATTGACGTTTATTAAGCAAACTCAGCAGCTGCAGACAAGAGCGCGTGGTTTGATGCTGCCCGGAACCGAAAGCGGTTGCCGCATAAATGCGAATTGCCTGTTTGTCGGTATTCGGACATTGTTCTTCATGGCTTCCGTAAATTAAAAAATCTTCGGTTTCTATAGGCGAAAATTTGATAACATTTTTGGTCAGCCAATTGGTTGCCGGAATAAATTCTATTGTATACTCCGGAAGTTTTATTCCATATTTTGCGGTAGCTGATTTCATTTTATCATCGTCAGGCTCTGATGATAAATAACCGCAGTATAGTTCTTGCTCGTTATCGGTATAATCAACCGTTACGACTTCAAAGAAATTTTCTGCAAATTCC